>CALISX010000313.1 GCA_938041725.1 uncultured Lachnoanaerobaculum sp. | reverse complement strand
GTCCCATCCGTGCGGTACCAAAGGCCTTGAAAAGAGCAGGACTGACCCTCCAGGATATGGACGTGATTGAATTAAATGAAGCCTTTGCCTCCCAGGCTTTGGTCTGCATCAGAGAGCTGGGGATGGATCCGGAAAAGGTCAATCCCTACGGCGGGGCCATGGCTTTGGGCCATCCCATGGGAGCCACCGGGGCCTTTTTGACCTGTAAAGCATTGGATTATCTGCGGGATACTAAGGGGAAATATGCCTTGGTAACCATGTGTATCGGCGGCGGCATGGGAGCAGCCGGGGTCTTTGAGGTATTGTAAAGGAGGAAGTATGCAGGCAAAGGAAATTAAAACAGCAGCAGTGATTGGCTGCGGTGTCATTGGGGCCAGCTGGGGGCTTTTATTTGCCATGAATGGGCTTAGGGTGCATTTGTTTGATGTGGTCAAGGAGGCCCTGCCGGATGCAAAGGAAAAAATGGCGGCCAACATTGATGTTCTGGTGGAGAACGGCGCCTTAAAGCCGGAGGAGAAGGAAAAGATTCTGGCCAGGGTATTTCTGTTTGATGTCCTGGGAGAGGCCGTGGGGGAGGCGGACTTTATTCAGGAAAACGGTCCGGAACGGCTTCCCATTAAGCAGGAGCTGCTGGCCCAGATCGAAGCGGCGGCACCGGAGGATGCCATTTATGCCAGCTCCACCTCAGGGCTTTTGATTTCAGACATTGTGGCAAAGGCGAAGCATCCGGAGCGCTGTATTGGAGGCCATCCCTACAATCCGCCCCATTTGATTCCTTTGGTGGAAATGACCTATTCTGAAAAAACCGATCCCCAGGTATTGCGGCGGGCCAAGGAGTTTTATGCTTCCTTGGGGAAGGAGCCTGTGGTGCTGAATAAGGAATGTCCCGGATTTATTGCCAACCGCCTGCAGCTGGCTGTGTACCGGGAAATGATTGACTTGGTGCGAAGGGGGGTTTGCAGTGCCGAGGATGCAGACAAGGCCTTGGTATACGGCCCCGGCATCCGCTGGGCGATTTTTGGCCACAACATGATTATGCAGCTGGGAAATCCGGGGGGTTTAAAGGGGATGATGGCCATGCTGGGAAGCGGAGGAGATGCCTGGCTGGCGGACATGGCGGACTGGAAGCATATGCCGGAGGATTACGGGGACATTGCCCAGGCCTCTGTGGATCATATGATGGAAAATTTCCCGGATTATATGGGACATACCAATGGAGAATGTGCCAGGTTTCGGGATGCATCCCTTATTGAGATTTTAAAAAGGGTGCACCGCAAATTTTAAGGGAGGAGAGAATGGAGAAAGTAGTTTCAAAAAAAGGCGACTTTGACTTTGGTGTAAAGGGATACACCATCATCGGATTTCAGGTGGTATGGTTCTTTTTCATGACGGGCATGACGGTGGACGGATTAAATGTGATTGTCCCCAGTATTGCCGCCTTCAGGCAGTGGGATCCCAATGTGATTTTGGCCTATTCCACTCCGGCTTCTATCATTGCCCTGTTTGTATGCGTTATCTGGGGCGTATTTATGAACAAATTCGGTATCAAGCAAACCATGATTGCCACTATGGTGCTGGCGGGGCTGGCCACCATTGCCTATGGCAATGCAGCCTCCATTCCCATGTATGTGGTATCTTTGGTTTTGATGATTACCTTGATCTCTGCCTTTTCCACCAATGTGGGACTGGCCATCTGTGCCAACTGGTTTCCCCCCAAAAAGGGTGTGGTAATGGGACTCGCCACCATTGGCATGAATCTGGCCAGTGCCCTCATTAACCAGATCTTAAGCCGTCTGGCTGCCGCCTATAATATTGCAGCGGCCATTTCCATTATGGGAGGAGCTATTTTGGCAGTAGCTCTCTTAACCGGGATCTTTGTAAAGGACAATCCCGAGGCAGCAGGGTATCTCCCGGACAATGATCCTGAGATTGCAAAACTCCTGCACAAAGAAGAGGAGATGCTGGCAAAGGATGCCAGCGCCCAACCTATGACCTATAAAAAGGCCCTGACAAACAAGGTGGTATGGATTATGGGCATCGGCTACGGATGCTTTGGTCTGGCCACTGTGGGGATTATGTCCCAGCTGGTGGGATTTTTCATAGATACCAAAGGGTATTCCCCGCAGGGGGCTATAGATATGGTGACCATTGCAGCCATTATCGGTATTGTGGGCTCCATCCTTTGGGGGGTGGTGGATCAGAAAATTGGCACCAAGGTCACTTCCATTCTGTTTGGCTTCTGGTATTTTATCGGTATTTTGCTGCTGCTGGCACCCAATACCATGGTGATGTGGATCGGTATTTTCATGCTGGGCTTTGCCATTGGGGGAAATGGCAACTTCCCTCCCTCCATGGCCAGCTTTGTGTTTGGAAGAAAGGATTTTGCCATCAGCTACAGCTGCATGAATATGGTAGTGGGGGTCACCAGATCCATGTCCTTTGTGATTTTGGCCCTTTTGCGGGGAACCTTCTCCGGCTATTCCATTCCCTATACGGTGTTTGCCTTTATCAGCCTGGTGGGAGCAGCCTTGATCGCCATGGTGAAGGTGGTAGGCGCTGTGGGCAAGGTTTCCGGTGTGGAAGTAGTGAACCGTTAGGCGTCAAATAATCAAAAACCATATACTGACTGTGTATAACAAGAGAAGGCGGCTGTGGGGAAATGTTAGGGAACCCTTATTGCAAGACTGTTCTTTTGGTAGTATGATGCTTTGGTAAGAAGGGGCGGGATTGTTCCGGGAAGGATCATTGCGGCCCAGGAGAAAACAGGAGGATATGCATGGGTTTTTATAAGAAGATGGTAAATATGTGCCGGAAGCCAGAGGGATTTTGGGGAAAAATGATGCTGAATGGAATGAACAGCGGCCATGCAAAGGCGGCAGACTGGGGCATCGAAAATTTTCCCAGGATCCGTCCGAAGCGTATTTTGGAAATCGGCTGCGGAGGCGGAAGAAACGCTGCCAGGCTCCTGGAGGTGTACCCCAGTGCCCATCTTACGGGCATTGATTATGCCCAGGCTTCTGTAGATAAAAGCCTGGACTATAATAAAAAACAGATTGGGGCAGGGCGCTGCATCATCCAAAGGGGGGATGTGTCTGATCTGGAATTTGATCAGGAAACCTTTTCTCTGATTACGGCTTTTGAAACCGTTTATTTCTGGCCGGATCTTTTGCACTGCTTTCAAGAGGTATACCGGGTGGCAGAGCCAGAGGGCTATTTTGCAGTCATTTGCGAAACCGACGGCGTGGATCCCCGGGGCCTCAGGTATGAAAGGATGATTGAAGGGATGAAGGTATATACTCCGGAGGCAATCAGAAATACAATGAAGCAGGCGGGATTTTCCAGAACAACCATCCGCCGGCATGAAAGTAAGCCCTGGATATTGGTGGTGGGGCAGAAATAGGAGGCAAGGGGCATGGGAAGGCCCTGGGCTGGTCTTTGTATTGATTCAGGCGCTTTTCCATGTCCCCTTTCTTATTTTAGTTTGCTGCATCATCTGCTCCCGCCGGCGGACCGGCATCACCATAGATATCAGTCTGCAGGACGGAGAGCGTTTTGTTAAGTACCTTTTACTATCCTCTGCATTTTTCTCTGTATTCAGTAGGCTTCATTCCTGTATGCTGTCTGAACATATCAGACAGACTGCTTATATATTTGTAACCGACCATTTCGGCAATTTGAGATACCGGAAGCACGGTATCTCTAAGGAGATGTTCAGCATGTGTAATACGGCGTGCAACTATATACTGTTGAATACTCGTATGATATACATCCTTGAATGTGTACTTTAGCTTGGCTTGACTCATGCATGCAATTTGTGCAAGAAAATCAATTCTGATATCTGCAGCGTAATGGTCGTTAATATAATTCGCTACGGATACGACGGCATCCAAATCATCACTGGGTATTGAAAATCTATGTCTAATATGCTCTCTGTTTCGATTCTTTGCTTTCTCAAGAATGATGGAAAGTGCTTCATTCACTTTGCTTTCATAAAACAGTTTTGCAGATATACCGTCTCCCATATAGCTTTTAATTTGATTGAAAACCGTGACCAGCTCAGGAAAATCAGGACAGCCATCTATCTGCAGGAATGCTTCAGAAGGATTTTCATAAATGTCAGGGTATTGTTCACTTAAATATTTCTTATAATATTCGGGCATAAAGGTAATGCTTACACTATTGATAGGAATTTTTTTGTGAAGTATCATGCGATATTCGCTTTTTTTCCCTACATACGCCTGAATGGATCCGGATGTCAAACGACGGTAGGGCGTCAGTATTTCGCCGGAAACGGAGTAGAAATAACCGACACAAATATATTCCGGTTGTACAAAAGCACAACAGGTATCTTCATAGTGGATTTGATTCATAATGGTGATAGTCACATATGGGCTGCATTGATATACCCAGCAGTATCCTTTGCCAAGTTCCGGGTTCATTTTATAAAACTTGCCATTGGGATTCAATCCTGGCACGGGTTCGCATGGAATAATCCCCCTGTCTGCAAAAATATCCCTGTACATTTTTTCTAATTGCTTGCTCATAAAGTCATATTTTCTCCATTCGATCAATAATTTGTGCTAACAGCTAATCATTATATTCCCTCATTGACCTTCAAGATGTGGATAAGTAAAATAAAGCATAGGTTAGATACACCTAACTTGATTATATATTAAGGGAAATTCGTTTTCAAGATTTTGCATGAAAGGAGGTCAAAGTGAAAATCGAAGAATATCTTTCTGCTATGAAAAAAAGGTGCTCCCGCCGAAGGTATATCAATAGACCGATGGATCCCAAGTGTGTGAAACAGCTTGAAGACAGCATTGCTTTGTGCAGCAGAGAATCCGGGCTTAATATAAAATTGGTCATTGGAAAAGGAGGGGAACTTTTTAATGGATTTCGAAAAAGCTATGGTCTATTTGTAGGTGTTCAGAACTACATTGCCATGATTGGCAGCAAGGATCTTCCTGATCGTATGGAGAAAGTGGGTCGTTTTGGTGAAAAAATAATTCTTGAAGCAACCGCAAGGGGGCTGTCTACCTGCTGGGTGGGAACCAGTTATGACAAAAAAGCAGCGACGACATTGTGTGGGGCGAACGACATATTAGACTGTGTGATAGCAATCGGACACTCGGATGAAAAACATTCACTGAAAGAACGAATGATGGAATACGGTATGCACAGGCATGACAAAACAAAAGAATCTTTGTCGGAATCGGAAGCTCCCGTGCCGGAATGGTTCAGACTAGGTATGGATGCAGTATATCTTGCACCTACCGCAAGAAATCTACGCCCATTTATATTCAAATATAAGAACGGACAGGCAGCTGCCTCCATTACAAAGCCGACGGAAACTGCGATGATTGATCTTGGAATTGCTAAATTGCATTTTGAATTAGGAGCAGGGGGTGGGAGTTGGGAGTATGGAAACGGCGGTCATTATTATTTTGATGATAAACGGAAGGAAAGTGATAAGCAATGAAAGTCGTTTTTATTGTATTTAGTCCAT
>CALISX010000312.1 GCA_938041725.1 uncultured Lachnoanaerobaculum sp. | reverse complement strand
CTCACGGATCCAATATCTACAGATTTTCAAGGTTCATGAGAGCCTTTTTTATTTGACTCTGTTCTTTCATAGGTCACTTGACACTACCTATATTAAGCAGCCCTTATGCCCACGGGCTCGGCGCCGCCATAGGATCAGGGCACTTCCACCTCCCGGATCTCTTCCACCTCTCCCTGGGCATTAAACCAAATGTATACAGCATCCCCATAGGTGCTGTCCGGGTCATTCCGGTCAATTTCTCCGTATTCATTTTCCCCGTAGCGATCCTCCTGGGGGGGAGCAGCATAGTTCCGGAAAAAATCCCATTCCCCTGCCTCTTCATTCATATACTTTAAAAATCCCTGATAATCCGTTTCCTCTCCCAGACGGCCTTCCTCTGTAACAGGGGTAAAGACGAGATCTTTAGAAATGGGCCAGAAATACTGATAGCTTCCAATGGGAACCAGTCCCTCTTCTTCCTCCATACTGGAAAGCTCTATGTCATACTTGTCCCTGGCCTCTGTGCCCCAGGCCAGATCCACAGCCCGAAGCCCCACAATATTTTCCTTTTCATCCTTTAAAAGACATATATTCACCATGGAAGGTTCCTCGGAATACAGTGTCCCAAGAGGCTCTGGATCCCCGTTTTCCTTTGGGTCCAGGCAGAAATACCGATCGCAGAAGCGCCTATAGGCCCAGCGCCAGCCCACATCCTCCGCCTTAAAGCGTCTCACCAGGCAGTCCATCACAAAGAAATGCCCCCTTACATACTCTATGGTCTGGGCCATCCCCTCCATGCCGCTGCCCCGGGCAAATTCCGGAAAATAGTCCTTACATAAAAGCTTTTCTCCTCCTTCATCTGCAAAATATAAATCATTCTTCTCCTGCCAGGCACTAAAGGGAGCATGGTCTGTTTTTTGCATCTCTCCCTGGGCATCCACTGTGAAATCCAGAGAATCCTCTTCTCCGCCGGTAAGGGCATTTTGTCTTGCCAGGCTGTTTTCCTGATCCACATCAAAGGTATAGTAATAGCTGTGCATGAGCATGTTCCCTGTACCAGCCCGTATTCCCATGGAAAGATAGCCCTTATCCTTTTGAATCAGAACCTTGTGTACATCTGTGTAGCCCACTTCCTCCTCCAACACCTCTTGTACACCAAGAGAGCCAAGGTTAACCATTTCAGCATCCTTTTCAAGCTTTAAGCTGTACAGGAAGTCTTCTCCCTCTGTACCATAATAAGACTTAATAAAAAAAGCATACTCTCCGGATGTGCCGCAGAATAAATATTGAAAACTTTCAACAGGATCGTTGGCCGAGATAGAATAGATCTGTTCCTCCCCCTGCCAAAGCTCCAGGTCTGCTGATGCTCCATAGGCCTTGGATACGCAAAACACCCCGTTTTTATCATTCATGGCCAGGATGTTTCCCGAAGCAATCTCCCTTTTATCCTCTCCCGACAGAGTCACAGAATAAATTGCATCCGGGTTGCCCTCCACATCCTCGTATTCTTCCTCTTCTCCCAGTGGTTCGCCGCTTTTTTGTAAATACAAACGATCTTGATAGGCAAAGATGGGGCCGTTTCCCCCATCAGAAAACGCAGCCTGGGCCTTCCCAGTGTTCAGATCATAGGACCAGATCTCTGAATATTCCCCGTAGTAGTAGGGGTATCCACCCAAAAATTCCCCCCAGAGCATGGTTTGCTCTAAGGAGTAGGTGTGATAAAAACGAAAATACACCTTATCTCCCACCGCTACAAAATATCCCCCATTGTTCTCCACCTGATCCCGGGGCTTTTTTTTCTCCTCTTTTCCTCCCTCTTTGACGGTCTCTTCCAGACCCCTTTCAGCCTGGGAGCTGGGTTCCTCCTTTTTCCCCGGGTTTAAGACACATCCTCCTAGTACGATTGCCGCTGCCAAAACCCCGGCCCACTGCATCCACCCTTTTTTCATAATACATTCCTTTTCTCCCTGCTCCTGCAGGGGACAGCGCCTTCTAACTTTCTGTGACGCTTTTTCCCTCTTCCTCCAAGGCCTGGGCACAGCTTTTGCACATATCCAGCTCCTGGCACATTAAAAAACAATTATCACATACCATCCTTTGACAAATGGGGCATAAATTAAAGCTCTGCCGAATCTCCTTCATGGTTTCTTCCCGCAGTGCTTCCCATTCCCTCTGATAAAGCACCTGATAAATCCTTCGCTTTCCTTCAGATTGGGGGACAATAC
>CALISX010000311.1 GCA_938041725.1 uncultured Lachnoanaerobaculum sp. | reverse complement strand
CAGTTTTTGGAAAAAGTAAATTCCACCCTGTGGAAGTTAATCTTACAAGATGGAACTTACTTTTACAAGTGACCTTATCAAAATTGGAGATCAATAACATTGTATACCTCAATCCGTGATTGTAACCCTTCATGCGCTTGGCTATCAGAGAATTAATCTTTTTGGCTTATTCATGGGTGGCATGAAATGAGGCGCTTTTTCTCTATTCCTCCCAAAGGTTATTGACATATGTTATTATTTGACGTAGGATAGTTATTGACATATGTCGGAAAGGAGTGTTTATGCCAAGACCATTCAGGTGCCGTAGAATTGAGCAGCCTCCAGTCTATCGCAGCTTCTCCCCGGATGATATTACAGCCACAGAAAATGTTCAGATGACGGTGGATGAATTTGAAGCTTTGCGGCTGCTGGATCATGAGGGGCTTACACAGGAGGCCTGCGCATCCAGAATGAATATCGCCAGAACCACTGTTACAGCGATTTACAACAGTGCCAGGAGTAAGGTGGCAGAGGCTCTTGTGAACGGAAAAAGACTGTTGATCACAGGGGGACATTGTGAATACGAGCCGGTTACGCTTTATCAGAACATTATTGAGAAAGGGATCAATACTATGAGAATTGCAGTGACATATGAAAATGGAGAGATCTTCCAGCATTTCGGACATACCGGGCAGTTTAAGCTCTATGATGTGGAGGATGGGAAGATTGTAAAGGAACAGGTAGTGGATACCCATGGAAGCGGCCATGGTGCTCTTGCAGGCTTTCTGCAGGCGGTACAGGCGGAAGCGTTGATCTGCGGAGGGATCGGCATGGGAGCCCAGACGGCACTGGCGGATGCGGGGATCAAGCTCTATGCAGGGGTACAGGGCTCTGCAGATGCTGCCGCAAAAGCTTTTGCAGAAGGGAGATTGGAGTATGATCCCAATGCCACATGCAGCCATCATGGACATCATCACGGGGAGGGGCATCATCATGGAGAGAGCCAGGGATGCGGGCATCATCACCGGGAAGGCCAGGAGTGCGGGCATCATCACAGCTGAGAACTAAAAAAAGGGAAGAATTTGCGGGCAGTTTTCCTGGCAAATCTTCCCTTTTCTTTTATTAGTTGGTGATGGTCATCTCCGTCTCTTTATCAAAGATATGAATCTTTTCCATGTCAATGGCAAATTTGGCATGGTCTCCGGTACGCAGGGAGGTACGGGGATTGACTCTGGCGGTCATCTGGGCACCGTCCACATCAAAGTACAGGAACACCTCAGCACCCAAAAGTTCGTATACCTTAATGTCTGCTTCGATTACACTGGCGGGGGAACTGCTGATAAACAGCTCGGAGTCGTGCATATCCTCGGGACGGATACCCAGCACAACGGTTTTGCCATTGTAGTTCTTGGCCTTTAATTCCTTGGTCTTTCCTGCAGGCAGCTTTAAAGTATGCTTTCCGGTTTTTAAGTATACATCCTCGCCCTGGATGTCCACCACAGCGTCTAAGAAGTTCATCTGGGGGGATCCGATGAAACCGGCAACAAACAGATTCTTGGGTTCATTGTAAAGATTCTTGGGAGTATCCACCTGCTGGACCAGTCCGTCCTTCATCACTACGATTCTGGTACCCAGGGTCATGGCCTCGGTCTGGTCATGGGTAACATAGATGATGGTGGCACCCAGTCTTTGGTGGAGCTTGGAAATCTCAATACGCATCTGCACCCTCAGCTTGGCATCCAGGTTGGAAAGAGGCTCATCCATCAGGAATACCTTGGGATTACGCACAATGGCACGTCCCATGGCCACACGCTGTCTTTGTCCGCCGGAAAGAGCCTTGGGCTTTCTGTCCAAAAGCTTCTCCAGATCCAAAATCTTGGCAGCATTCCGCACCAGCTTGTCGATCTCAGGCTTGGGAACCTTGCGCAGCTTTAATCCAAAGGCCATATTGTCATATACGGTCATATGGGGATACAGGGCGTAGTTCTGGAATACCATGGCAATGTCCCTGTCCTTGGGTTCAGTGTCATTTACTACCTTGCCGTCAATTTCTAAAGTACCGCCGGAAATATCCTCCAAACCGGCAATCATACGAAGGGTAGTGGACTTTCCGCAGCCGGAGGGTCCTACAAAGATCACAAATTCCTTGTCTGCAATTTCCAGGTTGAAATTCTGCACGGCCTTAAAGCCATTGGGGTATACCTTCTCAATATTCTTTAGTGATAAACTTGCCATTTTTCCTCCAAAGTGATGCTGTGCCGAAGCACTGCGTAGATTGATAGTTATGGTGGTGCCGGGCTTGCCGACGTAAGGGTTTGCATTGCAAACGACATTGTCTGTCCTTGCTATAACTCTATTATAAAAAGCCCCGGGATAAAAGCAATCCCAGGGCTGTACAAAGATAGGGGGCAAATCTCGTTATTTTACCGAAAAGGCTTTGGTTTTGGAGGATCTGTGCCAAAGCAGGGCGGCCAGCAGTTGACTGGCGGTCAGCAGCAGGCCGTAGATCAGGGCGATGCGCCGGGCCAGGTCCTGGAAAAGCTCACTGGGGAGCATATTGATGAGATTATCCCTGGCAGGGTCTAGGATCCAGTAGTCATTGGTGAAAACAAGCTGGTGCATCAGGATAAAATACCGGTTAAAGTCCCTGGAGATGCACAGGACACCCAGGGCCAGGACCAGCAGAAAAACCGCCCCTCCCCAAAGGATGGACCGGGATAAAAACTGTTCTGGGGAGAGTCTGCACCAGAGGGCCAAGAAAAACACCAGGAGCATGAAAATTAAAAGATATTTTTGCAGCTCCAGAACCCTTCGAAAAATTCCTTCCACGTCCTTTAGATGCACCAGTTCCCTGGTGTTAAAAAAGGGGGTTAGCCGGCCTCTGACTGGAATCTCAACATCCTCCAGGGTGTCTCTTTTTCCCTCCAAATAGGAGAGCATGGCCCGGGTGACGGTCATAAGATCCTCCACCTTGGCGCCTGTGTCCTTAGACACGGAATATTTCACATACTCTCTTTCATAAAAGGAGGGATCCTGATAGATGCCTGTCCGGGCGGCGGTGATCAGCAAAACCACCATGAGGGAAAAGCCAAAGGCCAGGGATAAAATCCCCTTAAGCATCTTCATGTTTCCAGGATTTAATCACCTTCAGCCTGGTAAACTCCTCCCGGTCCTTTTCCTCCAGGGCATTGGTGATATTTTTGGTTAATGCCTCATAGGTGGGAATGGTGATATTTTTCAAGGCATTGGCCCTTTTCTGGGTCTTTTTAATATTGGTGGCCAGGCGGTAGGCGGCATTTTCTACCATGGAAAGCTTGATGGTAAGATCCTTTACCTGGTTGAATTTTTCCCTGGCCCGGTCCAGGGATTCTCTGGTGGAATAATAGGCATAGGTCAGCTCCATAGGGGCTTTGTCATATTCCACCAAGGGGATTTCCGTGCCCATGACAGAGCGATATTTGATTTTCAGGCTGGTTTCCACAGGCACGGATCCGGCAATGTCCTTTACATAGTCAATCCCCAGCTCAATATTGGCATACATCAGGGCGTGATAGGCCTCGGTGAAGGTATGGTCGATTTCCGACTGGATATCCTTGGCCTGGTCAATTAAGGTCATCAGCTCCCGGATTAAAATATTTCTTTTTTTATCCATGAGACCATAGCCCTGGCGGGCCAGGTTCAGGGAGTTTTTGGCAGCAATCAGATTGCCCTTGGTGGGGAAGGTATTGATATTCATAGGCTT
>CALISX010000310.1 GCA_938041725.1 uncultured Lachnoanaerobaculum sp. | reverse complement strand
ACCTCCCCACAGCGGGATTGGCGGTAATGCCGGAAAGGCCGTCGGAACCGCCGCATTTTAAGCCCACCACCAGCCGGGACAAAGGCAGGGTTTCCCTTTGAAATCCTCCGGCAAAGGCCGCCAGCTCTTCCAGTATCGCCTTCCCCGCTGCAAATTCATCCTCCGCCTCCTGACAGCTTAGGAATTTTATCCGCCGGGGATCATATTCTCCCAGTTCCTCCAAAAACTGCTGATGGGTACAGTTTTCACAGCCCAGACTAAGCACCAGCACTGCCCCTGCATTGGGATGCCGGGCCAAAGCCGCCAGCAGCTTCTTGGTTTGTTCATGGTCTGCCCCTGTCTGGCTGCAGCCAAAGGGATGGGGAAAACAGTATAATCCCTCCACGCTTCCCTGCACCAGATTTTGGTTGTCAGCCGCCAGCTTTTTGGCTATATCATTGACACAGCCCACTGTGGGAATAATCCAAATCTCGTTTCGTATGCCGGCTCTTCCATCCCTTCTGCAAAATCCCTGAAAGGTTTTGGATTTCAAGGGGGGGAGGAGATGGAAATCCGGTTCATAGCGGTATGCCACTTCTCCCTTCAAATTGGTAGCCATGTTGTGGGTATGGACCCAGCCTCCCTTTGGGATATCCTTTACGGCATGGCCGATGGCACAGCCGTATTTGATGATATCCTCCCCCTCCTTGATGTCTCGAAGGGCAATTTTATGTCCCTGGAGAATGTCTTCCCGGGCCATTACCCGGTGCTGCCCGGCTGTAAGAACCTCCCCTTTTTGTATGGGAAGAATGGCCACTGCCACCATATCCTTTGGGGTAATCTGAATCAGTTTTGTTTGTTCCATACACTTATTTCTCTTTCCAAGCCTTGGCAAAGGCAGCCCTGGCTCCTTCCTTCTTAATGGTCATCAGACCCTCCAATACCGCCCCATACAAGCCGGTTATCTGGTTTAAATCCTGTCCCCACATTTTTTTATTTCCCAGCACCTCCCGGACCAAATCCTTTGGTGCAGCATCCTTTTTTTTCCAGTAAAAATCCAGCACCCAGTCCTCATCCTGGATCAGGTATTC
>CALISX010000309.1 GCA_938041725.1 uncultured Lachnoanaerobaculum sp. | reverse complement strand
CAATCATAGTACTTTCTTAAATCAAACTTATACTTCCTGTCCGGACTAATCAACCGAGGCCTGTACACAGTATTATGATGATGGCCGCAAGATCAACGATGAGATCTTAGACCAGATTATGGAATATATTGGCAAAATGGAAGAGATCACTGGAAAAAAATTTGGAGATAAGGAAAATCCCCTGTTGGTTTCCGTACGTTCCGGTGCCAGAGCCTCCATGCCGGGTATGATGGATACCATCCTGAATCTGGGACTGAATGAGGATGTGGTGAATGTCCTGGCTGAAAAGTCCGGCAATCCCCGCTGGGCCTGGGACTGCTACAGAAGATTTATCCAGATGTTCTCTGATGTGGTAATGGAGGTGGGAAAGAAGTATTTCGAAGCTCTCATCGACAAAATGAAGGAAGAAAAGGGCGTTACTCAGGATGTGGAGCTGAATGCCGAGGATTTAAAGGTGCTGGCCAACCAGTTTAAGGCGGAGTACCGTACAAAGATCGGCAAGGATTTCCCGTCGGATCCCAAGGAGCAGCTGATTGCCGCTGTGGAGGCGGTATTCCGTTCCTGGGACAACCCCCGTGCCAATGTATACCGCAGAGACAATGACATTCCCTATTCCTGGGGTACTGCTGTAAACGTACAGATGATGGCCTTTGGAAACATGGGAGAAACCTCCGGTACCGGTGTGGCCTTCACCAGAGATCCTGCTACAGGTGAGAGAAGGCTGATGGGCGAGTTCTTAATGAATGCCCAGGGAGAGGATGTGGTGGCCGGTGTGCGCACCCCCCAGCATATTGATCAGTTAAAGCAGGTTATGCCGGAGGTTTATGAGGAGTTTGTAGGCATCTGCAATACACTGGAGAGCCATTACCGGGATATGCAGGATATGGAGTTTACCATTGAGAACAGGAAGCTTTACATGCTCCAAACCAGAAATGGCAAGAGAACTGCCTTTGCTGCTTTGAAGATTGCCTGTGATCTGGTGGATGAGGGCATGATTGATAAGGCCAGGGCTGTAACCATGATTGAGCCTAGAAACCTGGATACTCTTTTGCATCCCACCTTTGACACCCAGGCCATCAAGAAGGCCGTGCCCCTTACCAAGGGTCTGGCTGCCTCTCCCGGCGCTGCCAGCGGACAGATTGTATTTACTGCTGAGGATGCTAAGGCATGGGCCCATGCAGGCAAGAGGGTGGTGCTGGTGAGATTGGAAACCTCTCCCGAGGATATTGAGGGAATGAAGGCTGCCCAGGGAATCTTAACGGTCCGGGGCGGTATGACCAGCCATGCAGCGGTTGTGGCCCGTGGAATGGGAACCTGCTGCGTATCCGGCTGCTCTGATATGATTATGGATGAGGAGAAAAAGGTATTTACCGTTGGGGGCAAGGAATTCCATGAGGGAGATGTGATTTCCTTTGATGGAAATACCGGAAATGTATACGATGGCGCCATCCCCACAGTGGAAGCCAAGATCACCGGAGAGTTCGGCCGGATCATGGGCTGGGCGGATGAGTTTAGAAGACTGAAGGTTCGTACCAATGCAGACACCCCTGCAGATTCCAAAAAGGCCAGGGAGCTGGGAGCAGAGGGCATCGGACTTTGCCGTACGGAGCATATGTTCTTTAACGGAGATAGGATCGACGCCTTCCGTGAGATGATTATTTCCGATACAGTGGAGGAAAGAGAGCAGGCTCTGGAGAAGATTCTGCCCCTGCAGCAGGGAGACTTTGAAAAGATCTATGAGGCATTGGAAGGATATCCGGTTACCATTCGTTTCCTGGATCCCCCGCTTCATGAGTTTGTTCCCACTGAGGAGGCGGAGATTGAGAAGCTGGCGGCTGCCAAGGGCAAGAGTGTGGAGGCAGTAAAGTCCATTATTGCTTCTCTTCATGAGTTCAACCCCATGATGGGCCATAGAGGACTGCGTCTGTGTGTGACCTACCCGGAGATTGCCAGAATGCAAACCAGTGCTGTGATTCGTGCGGCTATTAAGGTGGCCGGTGCCCATCCGGATTGGAATTTAAAGCCGGAGATCATGATTCCCCTGGCTGCAGATATGAAGGAGCTGAAGTTTGTGAAGGACATCGTAGTGGCTACGGCAGATGCCGAGATTGCCAAGGCCGGGGTGAAGCTGGAGTACCTGGTTGGCACCATGATTGAGCTGCCCAGGGCCTGCCTTACTGCCGATGCGATTGCCAAGGAAGCGGAGTTCTTCTGCTTTGGAACCAATGACCTTACCCAGATGACCTATGGATTCTCCAGAGACGATGCAGGCAAGTTCCTGAATGCCTATTATGATGCCAAGATCTTTGAGAACGATCCCTTCGCAAAGCTGGATCAGGAGGGTGTGGGACAGTTGATGGAGATGGCCATTGCCAAGGGAAAGGCCACCAGAAAGGAGCTCCATGTGGGTATTTGCGGCGAGCATGGCGGAGATCCCTCCTCTGTGGAATTCTGCCACAGGATCGGACTGGACTATGTTTCCTGCTCTCCCTTTAGAGTGCCGATTGCCAGACTGGCTGCAGCACAGGCAGCGATTGCTGACAAATAATTTTGTCCTTTCGCATAGTATAGGGAGTCTGCAGAGACTCCCTATTTTTTCATAGGTAGAGCATGCAAGGAAAAGGGAGACCGTATGAAATTAAAAAGACTTGTTTTAGCCACAGTGGTATTTACCCTGTCCACATCATTTGTCGGCATGGCGGGCAGCTGGAAAAAGGGCATCTGCAATCCCAATAATTGGTGGTATGACAATGGGGACGGCACCTATCCCCATTCAGCCTGGGTCTGGCTGGATGGAAACAAGGATGGTATAGCAGAGTGCTATTACTTTGATAAGGATGGCTGGATGTTAGCCAATACCAGGACTCCGGATGGTTTTACTGTCAATGGCAACGGGGCCTGGGTGGAAAACGGCAGGGTACAGGTAAAGACGTCTTCCGCCATGGGTGGAAGATGGAAAAAGGGCATCAGCAGACCCAATGACTGGTGGTATGACAATGGGGACGGCACCTATCCCCATTCAGCCTGGGTCTGGCTGG
>CALISX010000308.1 GCA_938041725.1 uncultured Lachnoanaerobaculum sp. | reverse complement strand
CTCCGGGCCTCCTCTCCATTAAAGGGATCCCCCCACTTGGTACCCAGCTGCCATGTTCCCAAACCGATCTCCGACACCATTCTCCCGGTTTTTCCAAATCTTCTTGTTTTCATTTTACCTCCTTATGATAAAGCACCGGGAGAACGGTTGCTGATGTCCCCCCGAAGCCTTTCTTTGAGCAAAGTGTTTCGCTTGTCCACCCTCTGGTTTTGGACGGCATAATGGAGTGCCTGCCTGCTCCCCACCAGAATGCAGATTTTTTTTGCTCTGGTCACCCCTGTATAGATCAGATTTCTTTGCAGCATCACATAATGGCTCATGACCACCGGCATCACCACAATGGGATACTCGCTTCCCTGGGATTTGTGAATGGTGGCAGCATAGGCCAACACCAGCTCATCCAGCTGGGAAATATCATACTCCACCTCTTTTCCATCAAAATCCACCCAAAGCATCCTGTCTTCTTTGTCCACCCGGACAATACGGCCTATGTCCCCGTTAAAAACCTCCTTGTCATAATTGTTTTTTATTTGCATCACCTTATCATTTCTTCGAAAAATGCTGCCGCTGTACTGCAGGGAAACATCCGAAGGGTTCAAAATGCTTTGCAGTCTGATGTTTAGATTGGCGGCCCCCACCTCCCCCCTTTGCATGGGGGTCAGCACCTGGATGCTGGAAGGAGGCACCCGGTAATACCCGGGGAGTTTTTTATGCACCAGCTCCGTCACCGCCCCCAGCACCCCATCTCTATCCTCCCTCTCCATAAAGAAGAAATCCGTATCCCTTCCATTGGACAGATCCGGCATTTTTCCTGCATTGATTCTATGGGCATTCATAATGATGCGGCTGGTCTGGGCCTGGCGGAAAATCTTCTTCAAATGAAATACTGGCAAAACCCCGGAGGCAATCAGATCTCCCAGCACATTTCCAGGCCCTACAGAAGGGAGCTGATCCACATCTCCCACCAAAATCAGCTGCATGGTATCCGGCACCGCCTTTAAAAGATGATACATTAACAATATATCAATCATGGAGCATTCATCCACCACCAGCACATCCCCCTCCAGGGGACAGTCCTCATTTCTTTGATATCCCTGGGGCATCTTCACCTCCAAAAGCCGGTGGATGGTTTTGGCCTCCTGACCTGTGGATTCGGAAAGCCTTTTGGCGGCCCGTCCTGTGGGAGCTGCCAAAAGAATCCTGGCCCCCTGGGCCTGAAGGGCTTGGATAATCCCCAGAGTGGTGGTGGTTTTTCCCGTTCCCGGCCCTCCCGTCAGAACCATTACCTTTGCAGTAAAGGCCCCCTGTATGGCCTCCAGCTGCATGGCATCATAATCCATGCCGGTTTTTTCCCGGATCCATTCTCCAAAATCCCCTGCCGGCACCTCCCTTGGCAGCCCCAGAGGTTCTTTTTGAATGGTTTCCAGCCGAAGGGCAATTCCTCTTTCGCTAAAGAAAAAGGGAGGCAGATAAATGGCCTGGCGATCCGGCAGCTCCTCTGTAAGCACATCCTTTACCCGGAGCATCTCATCCAAAGTGAAAATCAACACATCCTCTCCCACCTCCAAAAGCGCCTGCCCCTTTTTTAACAGCAGATCCTTGGTGGCAAAGCAGTGCCCCTCCTGAGCCAGCTTGTTTAGCGTATACAAAATACCGCTGCGCAAACGGGTGAAACGCTCCTTTCCAAAGCCCATTTTCTCTCCGATCAGATCCGCCGTGCGAAATCCAATGCCTCGTATATCGTCTGCCAGCTGGTAGGGATTTTCTTTTACCACAGATATGCTTTCATTGCCATAGGTTTTATAGATTTTAGTGGCATGGGCGGTACTGACCCCATGGCTCTGCAAAAAAAGCATGATATTTTTGATCTCCTTTTGCTCCTGCCAGCCCTCTTTGATGCGGTTTACCCGGCGGGTTCCGATGCCCTCCACCTTTAACAGATCCTCCGGGGTATCCTCTATAACAGCCAGGGTATCCTTCCCAAAATACTGTACGATTTTTTTGGCATACTTGGGACCAATGCCCTTAATCAAACCGCTGCCCAGATACTTCTCAATGCCGTACACTGTGGCAGGCAAAGTTTCCTCCATGGTGTCTGCGCTAAACTGCCTGCCGAATTTGGGATCCATTTTCCACCGTCCCCCCAAAGAAAGCACGCTGCCCACATGCACCCCGGAGAGAGTCCCCACCACACACACCAGTTCTTTATGATTTTTCACCCGGCATTTTAAAACGCAAAAGCCATTGTCGGGATTTTCAAAGGTGATTCTCTCCACCACACATCGTATCTTTTCCATATTTATTGTTTTCAACCCCATAAAGTTTTTCAAACCTGCCCTGCCTTGCATCACTATGACCCGGAGGGGAAGAATAAACACATTTCTGCCGCTTCAACCAATGATACGGTGTTTTATCCTCATTTTCAAGTGAAACAGAGGGAAAGGTCTCATGGGATCATTCAAAAAGCGCCTAAACCCTACGGCTTAGGCGCTTTGCAGCGGAGTGCTGCATGAACTTATATGTATGACGGTGCCGGGTTCTCGGCATGAGGCTTGCTTTAGAAGATACCAGTCTAACCTGCAGCCGGGCCTGCCCGGTTTTTCAGGCAGGCTGGCATCCCTTCAAAACCTACAGCAAGCTTAAGTACAGGTTCTTTATATCCTCAAACTCCGGATCTCTGGGGTTTCCAGGACGGCAGGCATCATCCATGGCGGACTGGGATAAAAAGTCCACGTCCTCCTGTTTTAGGATTTCCTTTAAATCTGCAGGAATGCCCACATCCTTGGACAGCTGCTTCACCGCATCCACAGCAGCCTTTCTGTATTCCTCCTGGGACATGGCATCCACGCCCTTTACTCCCATGGCTCTGGCAATTTCCCTGAATTTTTCACCGGTGCAGGGAGCATTATACTCCATCACAGTGGGAAGGATAATGGCATTGGCCACCCCATGGGGAGTATCATACAGCGCTCCCAGTCCATGGGCCATGGAATGCACAATGCCCAGACCGCAGTTGGAAAATCCCATTCCCGTCAGATACTGTCCCAGGGCCATGCCCTCTCTGCCTGCAAACTCCCCTGCCACGGATTGTCTAAGACTGGCGGCGATCAGTTCAATGGCCTTTAAGTTAAACATATCTGTAATGGTATTGGCAGCCTTGGTGGTATAGCCCTCAATGGCATGGGTCAGGGCATCCATTCCTGTGGCAGCGGTAAGACCCTTTGGCATGGAGCTCATCATATTGGGATCCACAAAGGCAATGGCAGGAATATCATGGGGATCCACACATACAAACTTTCTCTTTTTCTCCACATCAGTAATAACATAGTTGATGGTTACCTCTGCTGCGGTTCCGGCGGTGGTGGGCACTGCAAAAATGGGGATGGAGGGATTCTTGGTGGGAGACAGCCCTTCCAAACTCCGCACATCCTCAAACTCCGGATTGGTAATGATCACCCCGATGGCCTTGGAGGTATCCATGGAAGAGCCGCCGCCGATGGCAATGATATAATCTGCACCGGACTTTTTAAAGGCCTCCACACCAGACTGCACGTTTTCAATGGTGGGATTGGGCTTAATATTGGAATAGACCTCGTAGGCCATGCCCTCCTGATCCAAAAGATCCGTCACCTTCCGGGCAACCTCAAACTTAATCAGATCCGGATCCGAGCATACAAAGGCCTTTTGAAAGCCCCGTCCCTTAGCCTCCGGAATAATGTTTTCAATGGCTCCTGCTCCATGATAGGAAATTTCATTTAAAATAATTCTGTCTGCCATGCTTTCTCCTTATTCCACCACCACGCCCTTTTGTAAAATTACATTGGCATACAATGCCTTTTCAGAGGTGGCGATGATCAAATATGCTTTTTTAGATTCTTCATAAAATGAGAAGCGTTCCAAGTTTTCCACCAGGCCTTCCCGATTGTCATATTTTGCAATAATGGCCTTAAATTCATCCCAAATGGGCGTGGCCGCTGTATCTCCCGGCACCTTTGCCATCAGCTTGACCGGGGTCTCCACATAGGTGTCCAGAGGGAACAGCTGCAGCACTGCCTCCAGCACCGCACAGACCCCGTGGCCCTCCAGCCGGATCACAATGGCCTCTTTTCCCATGGACTCCGCCGGAAAATTTCCATCGGTAATAACCAGCCTGTCAGAATGACCCATTTCACACAGGGCCTTTAAGAGCGCCGGAGAAAGAATGCTTGGTATACCCTTTAACATTTTGCTCCTTTCCTACTGTTATAAGTGTATAAGTCCCCGGACGGTGCCAGAATAGCCGCCATGCTCGCATGAGCGGATATTCTGGCACCGGTCGGGACAACAGGATAGAGCCGCAGAGCCGCAGGCTCGGATTGCGAATACCTGTCAGCGGCACGCAAGCTGCTTTAGCAGCGAAGTGGCGCGCAGACTTATATCTATGGTGGTGCCGATCCGCCGGCATGGGGTGCTGTATGCAGCATCTACCGGGCCG
>CALISX010000307.1 GCA_938041725.1 uncultured Lachnoanaerobaculum sp. | reverse complement strand
GATTGCCTTGATCCAGGAATTTTTCTTTACCCCGGATATGCAGATCTCCTATGTGCTGGAGGTGCTGCGTTATTGGAAGCTGATGTTCCATGTGGATGGCTTTCATATTACAGGAATTCCCTCCAGCCGGGAGATTTTGGCAGATCCTCTGTTAAAGGGCAGCAAAATGCTGTTTTCCAATGGCTGCGACAGTCCCTCTCCCCAGGGACTGGGTCTGGATTATAGTTTTATGAACCAGCTCCGACGCTTTTTAAAGGGGGATGAGGGGATGCTTCCTGCCATAGCGGATTATCTGGGGGCAGAGGGCAAAGCAGTGCATTTTGCAGCAGATATCAACGGATTTTCCCTGGCGGATGTATTTTCCTATAATTATAAGCACAATGAGGACAATGGGGAGGAAAATCAGGACGGGGAGAGTGTGAACTATTCCTGGAACTGCGGTGCAGAGGGGGAAACTAAGAAAAAAAATATCCTTCTTCTGCGGAAAAAGATGTTTCGAAATGCCCTTTTGCTGCTGCTTTTAACCCCCGGCTGCGTGCTGATCTGCAGCGGAGATGAATTCGGCCAAACCAGACAGGGCAACAACAATGCCTATTGTCAGGATAATGAGATTTCCTGGCTGGATTGGAAAAATCTAACCAAGAATGAGGATCGGCTAGAATTTTTTAAAGGGATGGTGCAGCTGCGCAAACAGCTGCTGCCGGCCCTTTACCGGGAAAAGGAGGCAGGGGAAGAAAAGTTTCATCCCCCCCTGTCCCTTCACGGCACCATGGCCTGGCAGCCGGAGCTGGACTATCACCGCCATGAGCTGGCCCTGCTTTTGGAGCGGGAAAGGTCCTATTACATTATGTACAACATGCACTGGGAAGCCCATGAATTTTTACTGCCCACTCTGAAAAAAGGGGTGCTGTGGCGGATTATGGTGGATACAGATGCTCCTGCAGCCATAGCCGGGGCGGGGGAGGAGATGCCCTTGGAAAATCAAAGACAGATCCTTTTAGCCCCCAGAAGCGCTGTGGTCCTGGTTAGCAGCAGCGGCCTGTGATGGGGCAGTATGCTGCAGGCCTTCATAAATAAACCAGTCAAAATCCGCATGGTTTTCTGTGGCCCTTCTTTGGGAGGTGGCATACATCCCGATATAGGTCCCGGTGAACCCTGCATTGGTGACGGAGCTTAAGACAGTTGGATCCCCCTCTAAGAGCAGGGGGATCTTTTCCTGCTCATGGAAACCATAGTAAAAATGGTATCCCCTTTCATCGCCGCAGATGGTAAGATACAGTCTCTTTCCCAGAGGAATTTTTGTTTTGGTCAGCAAAAAGTTTCTGGCATCCTGGGTTTTCTTTACCTGGAGCGTTCCGGCTCCCTTCTCCATTCCCAAAGTAAAGGTATAGTGGAAGCGGTCGTCCTGCACCAGGGCCAGCCCCGCCTCCTCCCAGGGAGCGGCAGGGGTAAAATCCATGGCAGCAATACAGCGAAAATCCCGGTGCTGCTGGCGTCTGCCCAAAAAACCTGGGGTGGAGATGTCCTGAAGGGGAGCCGGCTGCAAAAACAGCCGCAGGCATCCCGGTCTTTGGGTGAGGGAATAAAACCGGGAGGGAATGGGGTGGATGCTGTTCCAGCACAGTCCCAGCATGGGGGATTCAAAATTGTCACTGTAAAACTGGGGTTTGGCATGGAACCAGGGAAGCTTTGGAGCCCTCTCCTGTTCATGCACCAGTCCCCCTTGTGTATCTGCCATGAGCCAGCCGTCCGGAGCCCAGGTCATGGGAATCAAAAAGGTTTCTCTGCCCAAATTAAAATGGGACTCTTGGTAGGGGCGTACGGCAAGGAGTACCATGTACCATTCTCCATTTTGGGTACAGACCAAGTCTCCATGACCCGTTACGGAAATGGGGTGGGTAAGAGGGAGATGCCTGTGGGTGAGGATAGGATTTCTGGGACAGGGCTCATAGTTCCCGTCAATGCGTTTGGATCGGGCCATCACCACACTGTGGTTGGTAAAGGTGCCCCCCTCCGCAGCCATAAGATAATACCAGTCCCCTGCCTGGTAGAGATGGGGGGCTTCAATCCATTTGCTGCGGGTGGTTTTCCCGTCCCAAAGAATTTTTCTTTCTCCGATGATCTGAAAGCTTTCCCGATCCAGCTCCACCAGGTATATCCCGTGGTGGCCTTCATACAGGGCTTCTTCGCTGATGAAATTTCCCGTATACCAAAGTCTTCCCTCCCGGTCAAAAAAAAAGGCTGGGATCAATGCCCTCGGCTCCTTTAATAAAACAGGGGTCGCTCCAGGGACCGGCAGGATCCTTGGCTGTAATGATGAAATTCTCCCGCCTGGTTTCCCTTCCCCCGGAGACGAAGGTATTGATAATATAAAATCTGCCCTTGTGGTGGCGGATGGTGGGGGCCCACAGTCCCAAAGAGGCTTCACAGTTTTTATAATCCAGTTGTTCCGGCCTGGAAATACCATGGCCGATTTGCTCCCAGTGAATCAAATCCCTGCTGTGAAAAACAGGAAGTCCGGGAAAATACACAAAGGAGGAGGTAACCATGTAGTAGTCCTCCCCCACCCGGCAGATGGAGGGGTCCGGATAAAAACCGGGAAGAATGGGATTGTGAAATTTCTGCATATTGTTCTCCTTTTCTTTGTAAACGTTCATGCCGGGGATCGGCACCACTTTGGCTCTACTCTGTTGTCCTGCCCCATGGAAATGTATCTGTGCATGCAGGCATACCCATTTGCCCACAGACAGCTGTATAATTCCACCCAGCGCTCCGCTGCAAGGCCGCTCCCGTGACGTTTACAGTACCACATATTTGGAACAAGATAAAGGGAAATTGGCGGGAACCGGCGGGATAGGCTTGACATATCCTGTAGATTTCCTATATATAATCCTATATAACAAAGGAGGGCAGGGGATATGCTGTTTCGTCAAATGATAGAATACTTACACAGTGACTGGGGAACCTATCTGGGCTATGTAGCAGAACATGTGGTTCTCAGTTTGGAGGCCCTGCTGATTGCTGTTCTGGCGGGGGTGGCAGGGGGGTATCTTTGCTACCGGCATGGGGCATTAAAAAAATATGTATTTTTTGCGGCCCAGGGGTTTCGGGTAATCCCCAGTCTGGCGGTGCTGTTTATCCTGATTCCCTTTTCCGGGGTGGGAAGGGTGCCGGCTCTCATTGCTCTGGCCTTGCTGGCCATTCCCCCCATACTGGTGAACACCTGCCTTGGGTTTGAGGAGGTGCCCCAGGTTCTGGTGGAAACAGCCAGGGGAATCGGAATGGACCAGATGACAGCCATGGGAAGGGTGATTCTGCCCTTGGCCATCCCCTACCTTCTGACGGGGCTGAAGCTGGCCTTGATTAAAATTATAGCCAGCGCCACTTTAGCGGCCTATATCGGGGCAGGGGGCCTGGGTTCTTTGATTCTTACAGGGCTGGGGCTTTACCGTATGGATCTTTTGGTTTTGGGGGGAGGAAGCGTGGCGGCTTTATCCCTGCTCACCATGGTTATATTTGAACTCCTTATACCCAAAAAGGTATATTAACATAGGTAGGATTGATTTGTTTTAAGAAAGAGGTGACAATGAAAAAAGGAATGCAAAAACTGGCAGCAGCAGTAGTTTTGGCAGTGGCTTTGGGACTGCTGGCAGGATGCGGAGGGACATCGGAAGGAAAGGGAAGCATTAAAGTGGGTTCCAAGCCTTTTACGGAAAGCCTGGTGGTATCGGAAATCTATGCTCTGGCCTTGGAAGACGCAGGGTATCAGGTGGAGCGGGTGCCGGGGATTGCAGGCTCTGTGATCCATACTGCTTTGGTAAACAATGAGATTGATCTTTATCCGGAATACACCGGCACCGGGCTTTTATCTATTTTAAAGCTGCCTATGGAATCGGACCCCCAGGCGGTGTATGACACCGTCAAGGCGGAGTATGACAAGCAGTTTCATATTACCTGGCTGAATCCCTCTCCCGCCAATGACAGCCAGGGACTGGTGATCAAAACCTCCCTTGCGGACAGGCTTGGGATCAAAACCATTTCGGATTTACAGGCCAATGCCTCTTCCATCCGCTTTGCCTCCCAGGGAACCTTTGACGAAAGGGAGGACGGCATCAAGGGGCTGGAAAAGCTCTATGGAACATTTAACTGGGCCAGTTCCACAGTGTATGAAAACAGTTTAAAGTATCAGGTTTTAAAAAATGACCAGGCGGACGCCGCTCCGGCCTATACCACCGAGGGACAGCTGGTGAACACAGAGGAATTCAGAGTTCTGGAGGACGATAAGCATTTCTGGCCTCCCTATAATCTCACCCCCGTGGTTAGAAATGCGGTTTTGGAGCAGCATAGGGATATTGCAGAGATTTTAAATGCCATTAGCCCCAGCCTGACCACAGAGGCAGTGATTTCTTTGAATGCCCAGGTGGATGTGGAGGGCAAGGAGTATGAGGCGGTTGCCAAAGAGTTTTATGAAAGTATAAAAAAGCAGTAGGCTTGGGGTCAGCATGGAAAAAAATCCGATGATTACATTCCGCCATGTGGTGAAACGGTTTGAAGGAACCAAAGCCAATGCGGTGGATGATATATCCTTTGATATTTATAAGGGAGAATTTATTACCATTCTGGGTTCCTCCGGTTCCGGCAAAACCACCACCCTGAAGATGATGAACCGTCTCATTGAGGCAGACGGCGGGGAGATTTGCATGCAGGGGGAGAATATTGAAAAAAAGGACGGGGTGGAGCTGAGAAAACAGATCGGCTATGTGGTGCAGCAAATCGGGCTTTTCCCCCATATGACTGTGGGAGAAAATATCGGAGTGGTGCCAAGGCTGCTGGGCTGGGACAAAAACCGGATCGAAAAAAGGACCAAGGAACTCTTGGAGATGGTGGGACTGCCCCGGGAGGAATATGGGAACCGCTATCCTCATGCCCTTTCCGGAGGGCAGCAGCAGCGGGTGGGGGTAGCCAGGGCTTTGGCGGCCAACCCGGATCTGATGCTGCTGGACGAGCCCTTTGGAGCCATTGATGCCATTACCCGAGGGAGTCTGCAAAGGGAGATTAAAAGAATACACCGGGAAATGAAGGACAAAAGCTTTGTGCTGGTAACCCATGATATTATGGAGGCCTTTTTCCTGGGTACCCGGGTCATGATTATGAATGAGGGGAAAATCTCCCAGTTTGATACTCCGAAGCAGATTTTAAGGGCACCGGCAGATAGGTTTGTAGAAAGTCTTATGGAAACCCTGGCGGAGCAGCAGAAAATGCTGGGAGGTTTATTGTGATTGCCTATTGGATCAATGCCCATGATAAGCTGACCGGGGCATTATGGGAGCATATCAGCATGGTTGGCATCACCATGGTGATTGCCATAGCTCTGGCCGGAACCATCGTGGTTTTTTTTAGGAGAGTGGGACATGGGATGGATATGATAACCCATGTTTTATCGGCGCTGTATTCCATACCCAGTCTGGCTCTGTTTGCTGTTTTAATTCCCTTTAGCGGACTGGGACGCACTACAGCTGTTATTGTGCTGGTGCTGTATGCCCAGTACATTCTGGTGCGGAATTTCCGCATGGGACTGGAGGAGGTGGAGGGCAGCGTTTTGGAGGCAGCCAGGGCCATGGGTATGAGTCCCTCCCAGATCTTTTGGCAGGTGGAGCTGCCCCTGGCGTCAGGAAGCATCCTGGCTGGCATCCGGCTGGCCGCCACCTCCACCATTGGCATTGCCACCATCGCCTCCTCTATTAACGGAGGAGGCCTGGGCCGGATTTTATTTGACGGACTGAGAACCCTGAGTCTGGTAAAGATCCTTTGGGGCACCATTCTGGCCGCTGCTTTGTGTATTCTGGTGAATGTGGCTTTAGGACTGCTGGAGAAGAGAATGAACAAGGGGAAATAAACGTATTTGTTGAAGGGGAGAGGGCCACAAATGTATTTAAAACATATCACAATAGAAAATTTTAAAGGGCATACCTGCTGTACACTGAATTTGAAACCAGCCTTTACCTTGCTAATTGGGGATAATGGCATGGGAAAAACTTCAATTTTGGAAGCCGCTGCTGTGGCTTTGGGAGGATTTTTAGCCGGCGTGCCGGATATTTCCACAAATCATTTTAAAAAAGATGACATTCGTATAACTCAAATTCCCATGGGGGAAGGTTCTTTTCACAGGCAATATGAAACACCGGTGAGAGTATCCGCTGTAGCGCAAATTGAGGAGGAGGAATACAAATGGACCCGATGCAAGACCAGTGAAAAGGCCACCAGAAGCACGGTGGATCCAGATGCCATTAAAGAAATTGCAAAAAGACTGTCTCGTGATCCGGAGGGAGTACTGCCTGTTTTAAGTTACCAAAGTGCTGCCCGGTTATGGATGGATCGGGGAGAGAAAATGGAAAACATATTCCACACAGCTTTTAACCGGACTGCAGGGTATGTCAATTGTTTAAAAGGCACAGCAGATACGAAGGCCCTGCTAAACTGGTGTGCAAAAATGGAGCAGGTAGCCTGGCAGAAAGGGAAAAAGATCGGTGAATATGAATCTGTGAAAAACACTTTGTCCCGGTTTATGTGTGCCATGAATGAGGGAGAGGAAGTTCAAATCCAGTTTGACAAACAAAATTCCGAGTTGTCCTATGTGGCAGGAGATATGGCTCTTCCCATAGGGAATTTAAGTGCCGGATACCAGTCTATGATCTGGATGGTACTGGATATTGCTTTTCGTATGGCGGTTTTAAATCCAAACCTTATGGAGAAAGCCTCCGACAGTCCAGGCATTGTATTAATAGACGAGTTGGATATGCATCTGCATCCCAATTGGCAGTGGAAAATCATTGGAGCGTTGCAGAAGGTATTTCCCAATGTACAGTTTATCGCTGCCACCCATTCTCCTATTCTCATTGCCTCCTATAAAAAGGGGCAGTTGATTCAGGTGGAGAGGGATGAGATTTTGTATCTTGACTCCGGATATGGGTTGGAGATCAACGATGTGCTGCGCTCTGCCCAGGGCAGCCAGGATATGGCGGCGTCTTTGAAAGAACAGTTGGATATGCTGTATAATCTGATTGATCAGGGTGAATTTCAAGAGGCTAAGGAAACGGTCTCCGTGCTGGAGAAGGAGCTGGGAGCTGATCATCCGGAGGTAAACAAAGTAAAGACTGCTTTGACTTTTGAAACAGCGGTGGCAAAGGAAGGCATATGATACTGATAAAAAAAGGAAGTGAACCAAGGTCT
>CALISX010000306.1 GCA_938041725.1 uncultured Lachnoanaerobaculum sp. | reverse complement strand
AAAGAACTTGATATACAATTCACTCAGGAGGAAAAAGAATGAATAAAACAGAGCTGGTAGCAGCGATTGCTGGGAGAGCTTCCATTTCCAAAAAGGATGCAGAAGCTGCTTTAAAGGCTTTTACAGAGGTTGTAACCGAGGAATTGGTTCGCAAAGAAAAGATTCAATTGGTCGGCTTCGGAACCTTTGAAACATCTGTAAGACCTGCAAGAGAGGGTAGAAACCCCAGAACCAACGAGGAGATGCCCATCCCCGAGTCCGTAGCACCCAAATTCAAAGCCGGCAAGGCCTTAAAGGATGCCGTAAATAAGGAATGAGAATAGACAAGTTTTTAAAGGTTTCCAGGATTATCAAAAGACGCACCATTGCCAATGAGGCCTGTGAAGCCGGCAGAGTACTAATCAATGACAAAGTGGCAAAGGCCTCTGCAGCCGTAAAAATCGGAGATATTATAGAGGTGCATTTCGGCACCAACTCTGTACGGGCGGAGGTGCTTTCCTTAAAAGAGACCACCAAAAAAGAGGAGGCAGGGGAGCTGTATAAGCTGCTGTAAATCTTCTCCTCTTTCGGCCCCGCACCCTGGGTGCGGGCCTTTTTTATGTCAGTATTTCCCCCTGCCGCAGTTCCTTGGAACGCTTGAGTGCCGCTGCCACCCCGTCCATCACCCCGGCATGGATACCGGATTTTTGAAAGGAATGGAGGGCTGCAATGCCAATTCCCCCTGGAGTACACATATCATCGGTAAAGGCATTGGGATTTTTGTCACTGTGCTCCAGCTTATAGGCCGCCCCATAGGCCCCGGCAATCATAATTTTACGCACATCGGATCTGGAAAAACCGGATTCCACCCCGGCATCAATCAAAGCCGCCATGAACATAAGATAATACTGGGGGGCAGCACAGCTCACCGCCGTGAAGGCGTCAAACATTTCCTCCTTGATTTCCATGGTGGAGCCGATGGCCTCAGTTACCTGAAGCACCTTCTGCTTCTCCCCCTGGGTGAATTCTCCGTGGAAATACAGGGCGCTGTAGCCCTTCCCGGATTCAATACTGGTATTTGGCATTACCCGGGCCACCTTTGCTTCTCCCAGCCATTCTTCCATATCCCTGGCCAGAATACCGGCACAAATGGAAACCACCAGGCTTCCCCCGGGAAGGAATCCCCGGATCTCTTCACAGGTCTTTTTTACATCCTGGGGGCGCACCCCTAGAATAAACACCTCTGTTTCACAGACAAAGTCCTGCCAGCTTTCAAAGGCCCTGACTCCGTATGTTTCCGCCATATAGGCCTGCCTTTGGGGCAAAAGCTCCTTAATGAAAATCTCTCCCGGCTTCTTGTCCCCTGTCTTAAGCATCCCCTGTATCATGGCCTCTGCCATATGTCCTGCGCCAATAAATCCAACGCTTCCCTGTATCATGACTGTTTTCCCATCCTTTCCGTTTCTGATTGAAAAAGTATAGCATACTTGTGGCAAACTCCAAAATTATTTTCATTGCAATCCTGTCTGCACCGCCACAAATATCAGTCTTAAAGATATCTTTATTGTTATCAGGGTGGGAATGGTATATAATATGGCGATCCGTTAAAATCAAAAAGATTTGGAGGAATTATGAACCGAAAATTTATCCTGGCATTGGGAATGACCATCAGTATTTTTGCCCTAAGCGCCTGCCAAAATCAGGCTAAAACCAATGAAACTTCCATGGATGCCCCCTCTCAGGAGGGCAGTGTTTCCGGCTCTTCAGAAGAAATTATGGTGGATCCTGTATCCACACCCGATGCTCTGTCGGATTTTCATTTGACCGAGGACTCTATTTCCTATGAGGGAGATACCTTGACCATTACAGTGGATTCCAACCCCACCACAGGATATGACTGGAATATTCAGCTTAAGGACCAGGCGGTTTTGGATTTAGTGGACAGTGCCTATGTACAGGAAAGCTTCCAGGGAGAAAGTGCCATTAAACCCAGTCAGGAGGACAGTGCAAACTCCCAGGATGCCCAGATCGTGGAGGAACCTTTATCCGGTGCAGGGGGATACAGTGTCTATACCTTTAAAGCCCATGCCGGCGGCCATGAAACCATTACCTTTACCTACACCCGTTCCTTTGATCCTCAGGAGGACGATCCAGTGAATGTGCTGGAGGTTACAGTGGATGAAAACAAAAATATTACCTCCGCCCTGATTACCCGGTAGGTTATTCTATGTGGGTTGCCGATCATTGGAAGGATTATAAAATTTTAGATACCAATCAGGGGGAAAAGCTGGAGTCCTGGGGGCCATATGTGCTGGTACGGCCGGACCCCCAGGTGCTTTGGAAAAAAAACTATGACCATCCCCTTTGGAAAAAGAAAAATGCCCACTACCACCGCAGCTCCAAGGGGGGCGGGGAATGGGAGTTTTTTGACCTGCCCAAACAATGGAAAATTTCCTACCCCCTGGGTGATGGCGGTCTTACCTTTCACTTAAAGCCCTTTAGCTTTAAACATACCGGCGTTTTCCCGGAGCAGGCTGTCAACTGGGAGTGGAGCTACGGGCTGATTTCCCGGGCTGTGGCGGCAGGAAAAACCCCCAGGGTTTTAAATTTATTTGCCTACACCGGAGGAGCCACCCTGGCCGCTGCCAAGGCCGGAGCCTTTGTCACCCATGTGGATGCCAGCAAGGGGATGGTAGCCTGGGCCAGGGAAAATGCCCAAAGCAGCGGCCTGGGTGCCGCTTCCATCCGCTGGCTGGTGGACGACTGTGTAAAATTTGTGGAACGGGAAATCCGCCGGAGTAACACCTATGATGCTATTATTATGGACCCTCCCTCCTATGGAAGAGGCCCTAAGGGGGAGATCTGGAAAATCGAAGACAATATTTTTGACCTGGTAAAGCTTTGCAGCAGGATACTTAGTAAAGATCCCCTGTTTTTTCTCATCAATTCCTATACCACCGGCCTGCAGCCCGGGGTTTTACAATACCTTTTGCAGCTGGTGCTTAACAAAGGGAGCACTTCCTCCTCCCTGATTGCATCGGATGAGGTGGGACTGCCGGTTTTTGGCACGGACCTTTTCCTTCCCTGCGGTGCCAGCGGCAGATGCGAATGGATAACCAAAGCAATTTAAAAATATCCGGCTTGAGAGGATGATCCCCTCCCCTCAAGCCCCTGTTCTTAATATGGTATTGGCATTTTCCACCCTTTCTTTGGCAGGAGGATCCACCCCCTTTAAGGCATAGGGAATGCCCAGATTCTCCCATTTATGAATTCCCAAGGTATGGTAGGGCAGCACCTCAATCTTTTTTACATGATGCAGGGTATCTAAAAAGGATCGAAGGGCTGTTAAATCCTCGTCGTAGTCGCTTCGACCCGGCACCAGCACATGGCGGATCCACATATCCTTCCCCATTCCATCCATATATCTGGCCATGGCTAAAATATGGTCATTGTGCAGTCCCGTTAAAGCCTTGTGCCGCTCATCATTGATTTCCTTGATATCCAGCATAATCAGATCCGTATAGTTCATCAGTTCTCTGAACCTTTTCAGATAATCCTCCTCCATACGAAAGGGGCCCCCCGCCGTATCCAAACAGGTATTCACCCCATTGTCCTTACAGAGCTTAAAAAAGCCCGTTACAAATTCCATTTGCAAAAGGGGCTCTCCCCCGCTGACCGTAACCCCTCCCTTTTCTCCCCAGTAATTTTTATACCGGATGGCTCTGGCAAAAAGCTCCTCCGGGGTAAAGAGCTGGTTTTCCCCGGAGTCCCAGGTATCGGGATTGTGACAGAACTGACAGCGCATGGGACAGCCCTGAACAAACACCACAAAGCGCACCCCCGGCCCGTCCACCAGTCCGAAGGTTTCCATGGAATGTATATTTCCTCTTACTTCCATTGTATTCTCCTTTAAATACAGATGTGCTGCCGAACAAACGGCAGCACATCCAAAGGCATTTCACATTATATTACGCAGTCATACATCATCCGGTTTACAGTCTGTCATGGCAGGTTCTGGCAATAACATCCAGCTGCTGCTCCCTGGTTAAATCAATAAATTTCACAGCATATCCAGAAACCCGGATGGTGAAGTTGGCATACTCCTCCTTCTCCGGATGCTCCATGGCATCAACCAGCTTCTCTGTACCAAATACATTCACATTCAGATGATGGGCACCCTGGTCAAAATATCCGTCCATCACCTGTACCAGATTGGTCTTTTGCTCTGTTTCTCCATGTCCCAAAGCTGTGGGATTGATGGTCTGGGTGTTGGAGATGCCGTCCAAGGCATACTCATAGGGAAGCTTTGCCAGGGAATTTAAGGAAGCCAGAAGGCCGTTCTTTTCTGCTCCGTAGCTGGGGTTTGCACCAGGAGACAAAGGCTCCCCTGCCTTTCTTCCATCAGGCATGCTTCCTGTGGCCTTGCCATATACCACATTGGAGGTAATGGTAAGGATGGATGTGGTGGCCTCGGAATTCCTATAGGTATGTCTTTTCTTAATCTTCGTTAAGAAGGTCTTTAACAGCCATAAGGCAATATCATCTGCTCTGTCGTCGTCATTTCCGTACCTGGGGAAGTCTCCCTCGGTCTCATAGTCAATAACAAGGCCATTTTCATCCCGGATGGTTTTTACCTTGGCATACTTAATGGCACAAAGGGAATCCACCACATGGGAAAATCCTGCAATACCTGTTGCAAAGGTTCTGCGCACATCTGTATCAATCAAAGCCAATTCTGCTGCCTCATAATAATACTTATCATGCATATAGTGGATTAAATTCAGGGTATTCACATACAACCCTGCCAGCCAATCCATCATGGGATCATATTTTTTCATCACCTCCTCATAATCCAGGTATTCAGAGGTAATGGGGACATAGGCCGGTCCCACCTGCTCCTTGGTTTTTACATCCACACCGCCGTTAATGGCATACAAAAGGCATTTGGCAAGATTGGCTCTGGCACCAAAGAACTGCATTTCCTTTCCTGTCTGGGTGGCGGATACGCAGCAGCAAATGGAGTAATCATCTCCCCATACAGGACGCATTACATCATCATTTTCATATTGTACGGAACTTGTCCTGATTGAAATTGCAGATGTATACTCCTTAAAACTTTTTGGAAGTCTGCTTGAGTAAAGTACTGTAAGATTAGGTTCAGGGGAAGGTCCCATATTCTCAAGAGTATGTAAAAATCTGAAGTCACTCTTTGTAACCATTGATCTTCCGTCCATGCCAAGACCCGCTATTTCCAAAGTTGCCCACACCGGATCGCCTGAGAACAGCTGATTGTATGAAGGAATTCTTGCAAACTTTACCATTCTAAACTTCATAACAAGATGGTCAATAAGTTCCTGTGCCTCACTTTCTGTAAGTTTTCCCTCCTTCATATCTCTTTCAATATAAATATCAAAGAATGTGGATATTCTTCCTACACTCATGGCTGCACCGTTTTGTGTTTTTATAGCTGCAAGATATCCGAAATACAGCCATTGTACTGCCTCTTTAGCATTTGTTGCAGGCTTTGAAATATCAAATCCGTAAGCGGCCGCCATTTCCTTCATCTGCTTTAAGGCATCAATTTGCATTGCCAATTCTTCTCTTTGACGGATAATATTATCAAGCATTGTTCCGTCTCCGCAGTTTAATAAATCTTCCTGCTTTTTTTCTATTAAAAAGTCAATGCCGTACAAAGCCACCCTTCTATAGTCTCCTACAATCCTTCCCCTGCCATATGTATCCGGAAGTCCCGTAATTATCTTATTATGCCTTGCCGAATGCATTTCAGGAGTGTAGGCATCAAATACCGCCTGATTATGTGTTCTGTGATACTCAGTAAATATCTTATGGAACTTTTTATTTGTTTCATATCCGTAAGTACTTGCCGCTTTCTCCGCCATCTTAATTCCGCCAAAAGGCATAAACGCTCTTTTCAAAGGCTTATCTGTCTGAAGTCCTACAACCTTTTCAAGATCCTTCATATCCTCATTTATATATCCGGGACCGTATGCCGTAATAGTGGACACAACTTCCGTTTCCATATCAAGGACTCCACCCTTAGCTCTTTCTTCTTTTTGGAGTTTTGAAAGTTCTCCCCAGAGTTTATTTGTCGCCTCTGTAGGCCCTGACAGAAAACTTTCATCTCCATCGTATATTGTATAATTATTTTGTATAAAATCACGTACATCTATATCGTCACGCCATTTTCTTCCCTTAAAACCATCCCAGCACATAAGTACCTCCTTTTAAAATAAATAAAGTAGTTAGGCTTTACTAACTCTCTTATGTCCTGATAATATCACCATTAATTTTATTAATCAAG
>CALISX010000305.1 GCA_938041725.1 uncultured Lachnoanaerobaculum sp. | reverse complement strand
ATCATAGGGGCATGGATCCGTCTGAACTTTCCGGACAAAGACTGTCCGGAAAGCTTCTTGGCACATTCCTCTGTTAATGTTTGAAACCCCCTTTGGTACTGTTCCTCCACAGGCACCACCTCCCTTTTTTTCTTCTTCTATCCGGTCAGCCCTTTGGCTTTCCGCATTCACCACAAAAGTTCTCCCCTTCCCCGTTCAGGCTTTGACAGGAAGCACAAACCCAGCTGCCTGCAGGGGGCTTTTCTTTTCCGCATTCCCCGCAAAAAAGATCCTCCAGGCTGTTTTGGGCCTGGCAATAGGGACAAATCCAGTTTTCTTCCTTCTTCTGGGGCTTGGGATGGCCGCAGCCGCCGCAAAACTTCCTTTTTTCATCATTTTCCTTACCGCAGTCGGGACAAACCCAGCTGTCAGACTCCCCACCGGCAGGATTGGAAGGAGCAGACGGCTTCATAAGGGGAATGACAACCTTTTCCTTTTCCGGTTTAGAAGGAAGGGCCTCTCCCGGCGCTGCCGCTTCCAAAGCTCCGGTGCTCCAGTCTGAACCAAACTGGCGTTCCAGCTCCTGAATCTTTAAGATCAGAAGATGATAATATCGGCGCACCTCCTCTTGTTTTTCAGGAGTCATAACCCCCTGCAGCTCCCGTTCCATATCCTTTAAAAGATCCGCATCCCAGGCCTGCTGAAACCGGTAGGCAATCACATTGTCCCTTCCTGCCACCAGGTTTTGCTTTTTCCGTTCCGTCAAAAGCCTTTCCAGAGTTCTGCGGGGTTCCATTTCCGGATCCATTTCCCGGAAATGTAAGAACCCCCGGTACAGAGGTTCCCTTTGCAGTTCACTTTCATCGTCTCTGGCTGCAAAAATTTCCTCCTTGGCAGTGCCGAATTTATCCTGATAGGTATAGCGGATGGTTTTTAATACATACCGCCCCAAATCCTCCTTCCCCTGTCCGTTTAAGCATTCCAAAAATCCGAATAAAATCAAATCATTGTACCGGTCAATTTCCCGGATATAGGAATCCAGACGGCTGCGGATGTCCTCCAGCTTTTGCAGCGCCTCCTTTAAATAGTTTCTGGTATCCAGCTCCTTTTGCACCATGTCCTGATACCTGTCATAGTGGATAAAGTAATCCAGGTGAATCCTTCTTTGGGTGGGCACATCCGAGGAATTGGCTCCAAAGGCAAAAATCACCTTGTTTTCCGGGTGATTTTCCCTCTCTGAAAGGGCTGTTTCCAGCTGGGTCTTGTATTGGCTCCATTTCTGCTGGTCAAAGGCCCCGGTTTCCAGTAAAAAGTCGCTGTCTGTAAACGACTGTTGTGGGATCTCCCGGGAGGTACAGATGTGAAACATGGTTCTGCTGGCATTTCCCACCGCCACCTGCTCCGGAACAATGATACCCGCCTCCTCCGCCTGGGTATAAAGCCTTTCCAGCGCCTCTCCCTGGGAAGTAAAGCTGGGATCAATGGAATAGGGCATGGGCACCGGCAGTTCTCTCCTCCAGTCATGGAGACCGGAATCATCAATGCCGTCTCCTCTGCCGGTTTTGGCATAGAGATGGGCTCCGATGCCAAAGGGAGAACTTTCTGAAGCATTATAATTGCTTACCATGGTGGAAATCCCCTGATAGGCGTAAAAGGGCAGACCGCTGTGGAAGCGCAGGGCAAAAATCCTGTCGCTGATGCCGGTTTTTCGTACCATGTACTGATTGGCCGCCACTCCCATTCCCTTTACATAATTGTCCGCTGCAATGCAAATGGTGGAAGCTGCGCTGGGGACGGACATGCTGCCCACAGAAAAGGTGCTGGTGCCCACATGGAAGGATGGTCTGCTCCAAAACATGGGCTGGGCGCTTTTATTCAGGGCATCAATGTACTTCTCCCGCACCAAGGCTTCCAGGGCAGAGGGACTGGAGGAGCCGGGAAATTTCTCCTGCAGATATTTTTCAATGGACTTGTTCACCTCTGCATTGAACTTTCTTTGCATGTAGTTGCTGATAAAGATCCCCACATTCACATCATCGTTGTTCAGCCAGTCCTGGGGATGGTTCAGTATATCATTTAAAAATTCCGTAATCAGCTCATTGGGCTGCAGCTTTTGAATGGAAGCATCCAGGGAAGTCTTTACGTCGGAAAGGTTCACCAGTCTTGTGGTGTAAGCATCTGTAAGAGAGGCCTCGGGACCGGACAGATAGGTTTCATCCGCTTCAAAGGTGCTTTTTAATTCATCCAGCATGGCAATGAGCTTGTCAAAGAAGTCATTTTTTAAATAGTTCATGAACTTCACCTTCAGGCTTTTTAAAATATTCAAAGCCCCGGTGAGCTCCATCTGGGATATATCCTCTCTAAACCACTGATCCACTGAATCCTTATAATTGTTGGCCAGCTTTTTCTTGCTTTCCAAAAATCCCTTGTCAAAAATCCTGGCCTGGGCTTCCTGGGAATATTTCTGGGCCAGCTCCATGTTTCCCTGGGCCGCATGAACGGCGGACTGGGCTGCATCAATCTGTCCGTCCAGATAGTTCATCAGATTGTATCCCGGCTGGCTCAAAAGGGCAGCGGCATAGTAAGGGCCGTGCTCCTCCCGCATGCAAATACGGCAAAGCTCTGTAAAGAGCTTTGTTACCAAAGAAGTTCCCCCGCTTTCTGTCAGCCTTGTAATATTAAGCTCTTCCGGCACGGCTGTCAGGGAGTTTCTGTAATTGGTAATGGCTCCCTCCAGCTTACTGAAGGTATTGTTGGCGGCATCCGCCCACATTCTGGGATAAATTCCAGGAGGACAGGGACCGATATTTTTGATCATGTCAAAATCCACATCGGGAAGATATATCTCAGGATATTCCCTGCTGTGCTGGAGGCCTGCCACCAGCTTGTCCACCGTCAGCCCCATATTTTTGGCACATTCCTTAATGGCCTCCTGGGTAATGGATACGGTTTTCACCCCTGCCTGCTCCTGAAACCGGCGGATAAAGCCGGCGGCCAGATAGGTGGCGATCTGGGTCATGGGAATCTCTGCATTGGAGGCTCCCACCACATGGTAGTTTAAGCTGGCACCTGCATTTTTCTCCAGTCCTCCCACACCGGCCTGGACATTGGCCAAATGTCCCGTCATGGTAAGGCCATTGTCGGTTTTGGTGGGGTCTGCCCCTTCTACAAAGGCCAGATAGGAAAGCACATAGTCTGCCACCACATTGATGCTGTACTCAAAGCCATTGGCCAGCTCTTCTCCATTGGCCTTTTTGGCAGAAACCAAATGGCACATGTCCACAGGAGGTTCATCGGTGTCCACAAAGAAGGTATCCCCGTATACCTGCCGGAATTTTTTACCGGCAGATTTTAAATTCATAAGATAATCCAGCTCCTTCATGGCAGCATAGCCATTGCTTTCATTCCATTGCTTGATCTGGGGATTGGAAGCCACCTCCTTTTTGCTGGTTACCACATCCGGCAGAAAGAAAAAGCCCATAATACGGCTGCTGCCTCCCCTGCCTCCCTCCTCCAGAATCCGGCGCACCATATAACAGGTGTCCAAAAAACACCCGCTGCCGGTTCCGCCGGAAATTCCTGCAAAAATATATACATGAATTTTGGCATTGCCCATATTTTCCATGGCCTGGGTGATTTTTCCGGAAATCATGGAACGGAATTCCTGACTTTTCTTAATCAAAAGATACCGTCCGATTTGGCGGATGCCCCCGGCGCCATCCGGGGACAAAAGCTCATTGATACGGTCAATATCCATCCAGCGAAGTCTGGGGTTGTCCTTAATGGCATTTTTATCCTGTAAAGAAGCCTTTAGGTTTTCATCATGCAGAGAAAAAAACTCATTCTGGCTGTCCAGCCTGGGATATCCCTTGATCTTTCGAATATCGGAATCATCGGAATCAATGGCCAGAAACTGGATATGCTTATAATTCTTAATGGGCTCTCCGGGGTTGTCCTCATTGTCCGCCCGCAGCTGATGGTACACGCTTTGCTTTAATCTGGACAGGGCCCGCACCCCGGTGCCCCCCAGCCCGATGGCCAGTACCGCCGCCTCTTTGCTTTGCTCTGACTTTTGGTTCCGGGGGATAATCCCGCCCCCGGCATTGAGCAATAAAGAATTATACATAAACTCCTCCTTTATATTCCTTTTGATTCCTAGCCTCTTTTTGGCTCCACTTTTACTTCAATCCCCCGGGTATGCTCTGCATCCGCATAAAAGATAAAGCTGCCCACACTGACATTTGCCTCGCTCTTGGGGGTACTGCTGTACCTGTCATAGAATTTCTGATTGCTTTTAAATACCAGCCGGTTCCCCCCTTTGGCAAAGAAATAGGTCTTTTTTTGATCAAATCCGCATTCTCCCACCATGAAGTCAAAGAGCCTTTTTCTGCCCCGAAATCCTACCATGGGACGGTTGAGACCTTCATTTCCATCAATGTTGCGCACCCGGATCTGCCCCTTAAACAGCCTGTGGTAATAGGCAAACAGAGCCATAAACAGGGCAATGATCCCTGCCAGCAGCAGTACGATGGTGGTGCCGTCTATGATATATTCCAGGTTGGTAACCCGCATATGCACCCTCAGAAGGGTAAAACCTCCGTCTTTATCTGTGGCCATCACCTCCACATTGCCGCTTTTGCTTTTTCTGGTATTAATGCTTAGCTTGTCCCCTTGAATCTGGGCACTGTCCTTTACCAGCTGGCTGGAGGCAATGGAATAGGTCAGGCTTTTTCCATCCTGCATATCCTCAAAATACTCTGAAAGATTGAACTCGGTTTTATGTCCCCCAAAGGGCGTCACGGTCACCTTTTTTTCAATCTGTCCTGCTGCAGCCTCCCCGATCAGGGCGGGAGCCGTGTTTCCAGCATTGATTTGCAAACTGTCAGACACTACTGTAATGGCAGGACTGGAAAATTCCGCCTCCAGGGTATAGCTGCCGATTTTACGGGGAGTATAGGAAAAGCCGAACATACCGCCCCCCTGGGGGGTCATTTCATAGCTTTCCTCCGTTCCCGTAGCCACTTCCTTAATATG
>CALISX010000304.1 GCA_938041725.1 uncultured Lachnoanaerobaculum sp. | reverse complement strand
CAGGAAATGAAGGACAAGGGCGTGAATGTGGTAGGGGTCGTAACCGACACCATGGATGATGCAGGCGAGAATACCCAGGCCATTGAAAAGGCAAAAACCATTGCTGAAAAAACCAAAGCCACTTACCCCTTTTTAATACCCGACAAAGGGTATTTGAATGGCAGACTGGTAGGAATCCAGGCGCTGCCGGAAACCTTCTTTGTGGATAAAAAGGGAAACATTGTGGGTAAAACCTACAGCGGCAGCCACAGTTATGAGGATTGGAAGAAGATTGTGGAGCAGGAACTGGAGGATTTAAAGAAGAATCAATGAATAAGACACAACTAGTACGGCTTGCAAGACTGCTGTTGCCCCTTATGGGGATTGCCATGATGGCTTTTGGCATCCACCGGGGGGAAATGGCTGTGGTTTTCACCAAAGCGGTGAGAATATGTATGGAGTGTATCGGAATTGGCTAAAAAAAAGAATAAACTCAGCGAGTGGCCCAGACATGGGATACAGGCATTATGGGCTCTGTTGACCAATAGTTACTTCGCCGGGTTTGTAAGTGGAAAAATCTATCAGGGTAAAACCAAGAATTTATGTGTACCTGGTATGAACTGCTACTCCTGTCCCGGTGCCAGGGGGGCCTGTCCCATCGGATCCCTCCAGGCGGTCATCGGAAATTATAACTTTAAAGCAGCATACTATGTAGCAGGTTTTTTAATCTTCATCGGTGCCCTTATGGGACGTTTTGTCTGCGGATGGCTCTGTCCCTTTGGCCTGATCCAGGATCTTTTGCATAAGATCCCCTTTTTCAAAAAAATATCCACCTTTCCAGGGGATAAACTGCTGCGAAAATTGAAATACCTGCTTTTAATTATTTTTGTCATACTCCTTCCCATGGTGCTGGTGGACGTCATCGGACAAGGCTCTCCTTATTTTTGTAAGCTGATCTGTCCGGTGGGTACATTGGAGGGCGGCATTCCCCTGGTCTTGTTAAACAAGTCCATGCGAAGTGCCATAGGATATCTTTACTTGTGGAAGAATTTCCTGCTCCTTATGACAATACTTCTTTCTATTATACTATACCGTCCCTTTTGCAAATATATCTGCCCCCTGGGTGCAGTATATTCCCTGTTCAACCGGGTATCGGTATTTAACTATAGGCTGGATCACAACAAATGCGTCCACTGCGGAGCCTGTGCCAAGGTATGCAAGATGCAGGTAGATCCGGTTCAAAACTGTAATGCATTGGAATGTATCCGCTGCGAGCAGTGTATCAAGGTCTGTCCTACTCAGGCCATTCAAAAGGGATTTTTGCAGCAGCAGATGCCAAAATGCCCGGCGGGAGAATCTTCCCCGAAAAGCACAGGGTGAGTGTCTTGCCCCGTTCTGGTCTCTTTAGTAGAATACAAAAAAAGGAGGTTGCCATGAAACTGCTGGTTGTTGAAGATGAAAAGGAATTACGGGATAGCATTGCAGAGGGGCTGCGGCTTTCAGGTTATGCAGTAGATACGGCAGAGGACGGGGAAGAAGCCAGAGATCTGTTTTACGGAGGCGATTATGATTTAATTGTATTGGATATTAATCTTCCCAAAATAGACGGTTTTACCCTTTTGCAGCATATACGAAAAGAAAATAAACTGGTGAATGTGATCATGCTCACCGCCCGGACACAGGTGAAGGACAGGGTCAAGGGACTGGACCTGGGGGCCAATGACTATTTAATCAAACCCTTTCACTTTGAAGAGCTGGAAGCCCGCATTCGTTCCCTGCTCCGGAGAAAACATATTCAGGAGGATACCCTGATCCGGGCCCATGGACTTTGCTTTGACATAAAGGCAAAGAAGGTATTGGCCGGGGAAAAGGAAATCCGTTTCACAGCCAAGGAGCTGGGGATTTTAGAATATCTGCTTTTAAATCAGGGAAATTATGTTTCCCAGGAGGAGCTTTTGGAACATGTATGGGACGGGGATATGAATGAATTCAGCAATGCAGTGCGGGTTCATGTCTCCGCTTTGCGGAAAAAACTCAAGGAAGCCTTAAAGAAAAATATCATCCGCAATGAAATCGGAAAGGGCTATATTATTGATGAAGAATAGACTCCGTTCCATTACCCTGAGGCTTACCGGTGTAACCATCGGAGTATTTGCTCTGATGCTGCTTTTTTCCAACTACATGCTGGGGGAGGCCCAGATGAGAATGGCTCAAAAACTGACCAGTCAGCTGGAGACCAGCCTGTACAGCATGGAAGAGGATCCGGATTCAGACCAGCAGTTAATGCTGATCATTGATGAAACACAGATCCGCACCATGGCGGATTACAGACTCTATGCAGGAGGGATCCTGCTGCTGACCATGGCCATTGGAGGCTGTTTGTTTATTATAGTCATCCAGCGCATGCTCCGCCCTTTAAGAATACTGACAGAAAAAGTCAATCAAATTGATATCAACAATGTGGAGTTTGTAAAGGATGAAATTGTAATCCAGAAGGGAAGCTATGAGCTTCGAGCCCTTTCGGAAGGATTTCAGGCTGCCCTGCATAAAATCTATGAAAACTACCAAAAACAGCTCCAGTTCAGCTCCAATGTGGCCCATGAACTTCGTACGCCCCTGGCGGTGCTGCGAACCAAAATTGATGTTTTTAAAAAGAAGAATCCCTGCCTATTGCCGGAAATGGCGGGCTTTGTGGGAACCA
>CALISX010000303.1 GCA_938041725.1 uncultured Lachnoanaerobaculum sp. | reverse complement strand
CTTCTGGCAGATTCCCGCACAGCAGCAAAAGCTTCCGGTAAAATATCATCCAGGGTCTCCCCGGCCTCCAGTCTTTCCTTAAACTTAGGAGTCAGGGCCCGCAGCTCTTCGTCGGATTTTTCCATCATGGTATCACGCAGCGCTTCGATCTTGTTGATGGTGGGATCAATCAGTCGAAGCTCTCTCTCACTGTGGGTTCCAAAAATTTTTTCGATTAAATTCATTCATTCTCTCCATTATGGTTCCCAAAAATCCGGGATACCACCCTTGTCTTCCTATTCAATCGTTTTATTCTAACACTTTGTTTGCCTCCCTGCAATGTGCTCTGAAAAGATTCACAAATGTTTTACAATTTTTAAAATTACACATTTATTTCCCTGTCAAGGTCCTTTTTCCCTCTTTTACAAAAAGGGGAAAATTACCAAAGTTTTAGAAAGGGTGGAAAGTTATCCACATTATCCACAAAGTTATCCACTGTTTCGGGGGATTTCTCCCCTTCTCCAGTCCTTTTCCCAGGCCATTTCCCTCTTATAAACGGAGTTATCCACATTATCCACATTTTGTATCTGGATATCTCTCCCCACCAAGGTCCCTTTCTACCCATCAAAACTTTGTGAGAAATGCCCTTTTTCTATTTTCCATCCCTTAAAAAAAGCAGGATTTTCCTGTTTTCTTTTTTAAAAATTATAAACTAATACCTTAATTGCAAATACAACTTATAAGTGCTGATTGAATTTCATGACTTATGATGGTATAATCGGGGTACAAATAAAGGTAAAGGAGCTGATGATATGCGTTATACAATTACCGGAAGAAATATTGAGATAACACCTGCCCTTAGAGAATCTGTGGAAGAGAAGCTGGCCAAATTAAGCAAGTTCTTTTCAAAGGACACAGAGGCGAAGGTGACCCTCAGCGTTCAAAAGGGCGCTCAGAAAATTGAGGTGACCATCCCCACAAAGCAGGGATTTATCAGAGCCGAACAGGAAAGCGAGGATATGTATGCCAGCATTGATCTGGTAGAGGACATTATCGAAAGGCAGATCAAGAAATATAAAAACAAGCTGATTGATAAAAAGCAGTCCGCCCTTTCCTTCTCCGATTTCTTTGTAAATGACTACGAACCTCTGCCGGATGAGGATCAGATCCGCATTGTAAAGTCCAAGAAGTTCAGCATCAAGCCCATGGATCCGGAAGAGGCCTGTTTGCAGATGGAGCTCTTGGGACATAGCTTCTATGTATTCCGCAATGCTCTGACGGATGAGGTAAGCGTAGTGTATAAGAGAAAGGACGGAGCCTACGGAATTATCGAACCGGAATAGGCAGCGTCTCCTAATGTAATGAAATCCAATGTCCGGCAGGCAGCAGCCTGACTGGAGAAACAGTCTCCCACCCACGAAGCTTGTGGGTGGGGGAAATTATTTACACATGAGGAACAAAAAAGGAAGGTATAAAATCCGCTCTCGCTAAATCTTATACCTTCCTCAAAATATGTATGGATCCAATGGACTGTACCTCTCTTTCTACATATTCCTTTCCATGCATCCTATCTTTTCGATCCAGAAATTGTGCCTTCCCGGTTACCTGTGCTTTCCCTGGGAAGCGATCTGCTCCTCTTCCTTGAACACTTCAGATCATGCTACGAACGATACTCTCTTTACAATATCTCCCAACACGGGTTACTATCTGCGGTTCTTCTTTTCTAATGCTTGGTGATGCAATCAGCCCCACCCCTTCAAGCATTCCTTGATGCATTGGAATTCTCTATTTAATTTTTCCCCTATAAGATAAGTGATCCATTCCTGCTGTACCCGCATCATTCCTTTATCTACACGGCCCCAGCTCCTGCTTCCTATACATTCTACTTTCTCGTCATAAAACCTATGGAATAGCAACCTGCCGATTATTCAGATAAGCTCTTCAGCAAAAAGAGAGATCCTTTGGCCAGCCTGTCCAGCTCACTTTTCTGTCCGACTGCCACTGACTGCTTTACAATCCGTTTACTTATAGGATATCCCTGACGGATGAATCTCCGCCCCTCTTACGTTCCCTTTGGACTCTACCTCCTTTCTCTCCACCGTCGTGGTTTGCTTTTGTTTGTATGGCTTCATTATAACATGTTAAAAAAATATGTCAAGACAATTTCAGAACTTTTTTAATATATTTTGTCTTGTCCTCTGCTATCAGAAATATCACAAAATAATTGTCGGTATTGTTAACACTTTTCGAACACTTTACTGTATAAGTCCCCGACCGGCGGAAATGTAGATGGGCATGCTTGCATGCACAGATA
>CALISX010000302.1 GCA_938041725.1 uncultured Lachnoanaerobaculum sp. | reverse complement strand
CGATGGCAATACAATCATCTTTTATGGAGGTAAAGAGCTTGGCTAACATTAAATCAGCAAAGAAGAGAATTCAGGTTGCTTTGGTTAGAACCGAAAGGAATAAAGCAATCCGTTCAAAGGTTAAAACAGCGATTAAAAAGGTTAATGCCGCTGTTACTGCCGGGGATAAGGCTTTGGCACAGACCAGTTTAAAGTCTGCTGTGGTGGAGCTTACCAAGGCCACCAGCAAGGGCGTATTCCACAGGAATACCACATCCCGCAAGATTTCAAGACTTGCAAAGTCTGTTAATAGTATTCAGTAAACTTCCATGCCGGGAATCGGCATCACCATAGATAGGAACCTCTCATGCTAACCCACATGGGAGGTTCCTTCTTTTTCCAGGGAACAGGGAAGTCTGACCGCCACCAGACGGCAGATGGGATTTCCTCTGCTGGAAAATTTTTCTTCGTATTCTGTCATCACATTGTCTGCGGCCTCCGGCTCTTTGTGAAAATCAAAGCTTTGATAGATGATCTTCCATCCGGACCGGGGAATAGAACCCAGAGAATATTCAAAAAGACTGCGGTTGTCGGTTTTAAAAACCAGCTCTCCGGAAGAACTTAGAATTTCCTTATAAATATCCAAAAATCCCGGAGCTGTAAGGCGGCGTCTTTCATGACGCTCCTTGGGCCAGGGATCGGAAAAATTCAGATAGATCCGATCCACCTCCCCTGGGGAAAAGATTTCTCCCAGCTCCTTTGCATCTGCGCAAAGAAAGAAGAGATTGTTCATCTCTCCTTCCTGCTGTTCTGTCTTTCTTTTTCTTTGAATAGCCTTCATTAAAACGGTCTGATATTTTTCAATCCCCATATAATGAATATCCGGGTGGAGCCGGGCCAGATTACGGATAAACTGACCCTTCCCCATCCCAATTTCTATATGAAGGGGGGCAGCCTGAGGATATGCCTCCTGCCACCGTCCCCGATACTGTTTTGCTGCTTCCGGCAGGAAACACTCCCTGCTGGACTGAATAAACTCCTCACATCCCGGAATATGCCGTAATCTCAATTTTTTCCCTTCCCGACTGATATCCTTTCCTGCCCTCCGAACAGACTCTGGAGGTTTTCCTCAGGACTGAACGGGGCTGGCAGGTCTGGTGCCTAATGTAATACTAAGGGTATGCTCCTGGTACTCGCTGCCCTCCAGACGCTGTACCGTAACATCCACTGTGGTGCCTCCGGGATAGTAATTCAAACGCTCCTGAAGCTCCTCCAAGGTTTTAATGCTCTGACCGTCAAATTTTACAATAATATCCCTTTCCTGAAGATCTGAAGCTGCTGCTGCCCCCCCTTCCAGAACCTTATATACATAGATTCCCTGGGGCATATCATACGCTTCTGCTGTATCGGCGTCAATATCCTTTCCCTGGATGCCAAGATATCCCTGCTGTCCATCGGCTACCCTGGTTCTGGTTTGCTTCATGGAAAGATCACCGATCAAATCCTTAACTGTACTGATGGGAATGGCATACCCCATGCCCTCCACCTCAGTGGAAGAATACTTGGCGGAATTAATGCCGATCACCTCTCCCTGCATATTTAAAAGAGCGCCGCCGGAGTTTCCGGGATTAATGGCTGCATCGGTCTGCAAAAGATTTCTGGTGGAACCGTCCTTGGTCTGCACCTCTCTATTCAAAGCACTGATGTAGCCCACGGTAACAGACTGGCCGTAGCCCAGTGCATTTCCAATGGCCACCACTCCCTGGCCAACCTTCAGTGAATCGGAATCCCCGATTTTGGCCACGGCAATCTGATCCAGGGTTTCCTGGCTCAGGTCTGAAAGTTTAACGGCAATCACAGCCAAATCCTTATCGCTGTCCCCTCCCTTAACAGAGGCATTGGCCTTGCTTCCGTCAATAAACTCTACCTGGAGCTCTGTGGTATCCTCCACCACATGGTTGTTGGTAACCACCAAAAGTTCCTCTTCGGTTTCTCCAATAATGATACCAGAGCCACTGGAGGGGGCATCATAGCTCTGGGACTGGCCAAAGAAATTCTCCGTCTTGACCCTGGTGTTGCCGGAAATGGATACCACCGAAGGCATGGCCCCAGCGGCGATGCCGCTTACATCCATTCCTGAGGTCTCTGTTACAGGTGCTGCCGTGGCCTCTGCGGAAGCTTCATTTTTGCTGCCGGAAATCACGGTCTGGGTCTGGCTCTCCTGGGTTTCCACCTTTGCAGATCCGCTTCCCCAGTTGGCCAGGCGGTTGACACCCACCATAGTTCCCCCGGCCACCAACCCAAAGAGGGCAGCACTGGCCACCAATCCGGCAATTTTTCCTCCCCGGCCCTTTTTCTTTTCCTGTTTCACGGGAACGCCCTGTACAGGCTGAAAACCTGGACGGGGAGTATTTTGACCGCTTCTCTGACAGGAGTCGGCCCTTTGGAAGCTGTCCCGGGCGGAGTAGGAAAAGCCGGAGTTCACCGACTGCCCTGTTCCCTGGGCATTATAGGAAAAGCTTCCCCGGTCTGTGCCTGGTGCGCTTTCCTCCTGCCCGGGTTCAGCCCTCTGAACCCTTTCCTGCATGCTCATATCCCCCCTCCTGGCTGCTGCCTCCATCCCTGTGTCAGCAGGCAAAACAGCGGGATCCGGCTGCTGGGAAGCCCCCCTCTCCTCTGCTCCAGGGTTCTCCCCTCTTTCTTCTAAACCAAAGGAAAACTCCTGGCGGTTTTGACTCTCTTTGCTATGATCAGCACTCTTGTCAGTGTTCTCGTTATCCCAATTATCTCTTTCAAAATCCATGTGAATACCTCCCTATCATCCCTTTGCAGGCAGGCTTTCCTCTGCGGGGCAGGGAGGACCGCTGGAAATCCA
>CALISX010000301.1 GCA_938041725.1 uncultured Lachnoanaerobaculum sp. | reverse complement strand
ATTTACTTCAGAATCCGTAACAGAGGGACATCCCGACAAAATGTGTGATCAGATTTCCGATGCCATATTAGATGCTTACCTGGCCCAGGACCCGGATGCCCGGGTGGCCTGTGAAACCGCCGTTACCACAGGACTGGTTTTGATCATGGGAGAGATCAGTTCCAAGGCCAATGTAGACATTCAAAAAACCGTGCGGGAAACCATTCGGGAAATTGGCTATGACAGATCAAAATACGGTTTTGACTGCGATACCTGTGCTGTGGTGGTGGCTCTGGATGAACAGTCAAAGGATATTGCCATGGGGGTGGATAAGGCCCTGGAGCTAAAGCAGGGAGAGGAACAGGGAGACTTGGAAAACGGAGCCGGAGATCAGGGGCTGATGTTTGGCTTTGCCAGTGATGAAACGCCGGAACTGATGCCCTACCCCATTGCCTTGGCCCAAAGACTTGCAAAGAAGCTGGCCCAGGTGCGAAAGGAGGGAATCCTTCCCTATCTGCGTCCTGATGGAAAGACCCAGGTAACGGTGGAGTACGACCAGGAGGGAAAACCCCTTCGTTTGGATGCAGTGGTGCTTTCCACCCAGCATGATGCAGCGGTAAGCCAGGAGCAGATCCATCAGGATATTAAAAAGGAAGTCTTTGATGTTGTTTTACCGGCGGAGATGGTAGATGAACATACCCGGTTTTTCATCAATCCCACAGGACGCTTTGTCATCGGAGGCCCCCTTGGAGATGCGGGATTAACCGGCAGAAAGATTATTGTGGACACCTATGGAGGGTATGCAAGGCATGGAGGCGGCGCTTTTTCCGGAAAGGACTGCACCAAGGTGGATCGGTCAGCAGCCTATGCCGCCCGTTATGTGGCAAAGAATATTGTGGCTGCAGGACTGGCAAAAAAATGCGAGATTCAGCTTTCCTATGCCATTGGAGTGGCCCATCCCACCTCCATTTCTGTGGATACCTTTGGAACGGGAACCATTCTGGATGGAGAGATCGTCAAGCTGATCAGGGAGCATTTTGACCTTCGTCCCACGGGCATTATCCGGATGCTGGGATTGAATAAGCCCATATACAAAGCCACCGCTGCCTATGGACACTTTGGCAGGACAGATCTGGATTTGCCCTGGGAAAAGCTGGACAAGGTGGAGCTTTTGCAAAAGGCCCTTGGCTGAGTATGAGGCTGCGGTCAGGATTGTTGTCCTTGCTTTTGGTTATTTTAGGGATTCCCCTGATTTTAATTGTCTTCAGTTTACACGAGGAGGTGATCAAGCATCTGCAGATTTGGCTGATTATGGCCATTGCAGTGCTGGATATTGTAACTCTGGTCATGATCATCTGGGTATACCAGGCGATTTTGGTACCCTTAACCAAACTGCAGGAGGCAGCCAGAAATATTGCCGATGGGAATCTGGATTTTCATCTGGAACAGGACTATTTTCATGAATTCAGTATTTTATACCAGGAGTTTGAGGAGATGCGCCGTCGGCTAAAGGCCAATGAGGAGCAAAAGCTTTTGGCGGATCGGGATGCCAAGGAGCTGATCAGCAATATTTCCCATGATTTAAAAACCCCCCTGACCGCCATCAGGGGGTATGTGGAAGGAATTTTAGATGGAGTGGCCGCCTCCCCCCCCATGCTGGAAAAATATTTAAAAACCATTTATTTAAAAACCAATGATATGGACAGGCTTATTGACGAACTGGCTTTTTACTCCAAAATCCACGGAAATAAACTGCCCTATAATTTTGAAAAAACATTCATAAATGCCTTTGTGGAAGGGCTTTCCAGGGAGATTGCCACAGACATGGAGGCGGCAAATATTGCTTTTGACTATACAAGCAATGTGAAATCGGATACAATAGTGGTGCTGGACATAGAACAGTTCAAGAGAGCGGTGAACAACATCATCAGCAATGCCGTAAAATATAGAAGTGAAACCGATTCTCATATTCAAATGTCTTTAAAGGATATGGTGGATAAGGTGGTTTTGGAGATTTCCGACAATGGGCCGGGGATTGACCAACATGACCTTCCCAATATTTTTGAAAGATTTTACCGAAGTGATCAATCCAGAAATTCCAGTCTGGGGGGCAGCGGTATCGGCCTTTCCATTGTTAAAAAAATCGTGGAGGATCACGGAGGAAGCGTGGCAGCCTATTCCAAAGTTCATGAGGGAACTGCCATTGTGATTGTATTAAAGAAGTATCAGGAGAAGTAATATGAGCAACATACTTATTGTGGAGGACGAAATAAGTATTGCGGAGCTTGAAAGGGATTACCTGGAAATATCGGGTTTTAAAGTCAAGATGTGTTATGACGGCAAAGTCGGACTGGATATGGCATTGCATGAAGACTTTGATCTGATACTTTTGGATGTTATGATTCCGGGAGCAGACGGATATGAGCTTTGCCGTAAGGTTCGGGAACAAAAGGACACCCCCATTATTATGGTCAGTGCCAAAAAAGATGATATTGACAAAATACGGGGGCTGGGGCTGGGAGCAGATGATTATATAACCAAGCCCTTTTCCCCCAGCGAGCTGGTGGCCAGGGTTAAGGCCCATATTGCCCGCTTTGACAGGCTGGTGGGCAAAACCAAAAGGCACAATGAGATCATAGATATTCGGGGGTTGAAGATGGACAAAACCTCCAGACAGGTCTGGATCAATGGAGAGGAAAAGAACCTGACGGTGAAGGAGTTTGATATTCTGGCCTTTTTGGCGGAGCATCCCAACCGGGTATACTCCAAGGAGGATTTGTTTAAGGAAGTGTGGGGACTGGATTCTATGGGAGACATCTCCACCGTTACTGTCCATGTGAAAAATATTCGGGAAAAAACAGAATTTGATACAGCAAGACCTCAGTATATTGAAACCATTTGGGGTGTGGGATACCGCTTTCGGGTATGAAGGCCTCTCTCCCAGGTGGCGGCAGAAGGATTTCGGAAATGGAGGATAGGATGAGTAAAGGGCAGATTGGTACAGATTACGGTCAAATCAGTGTCAGTCCGGAGGTGATCGCTTTTTATGCCGGATCCCAGGCAGTGGAATGCTTTGGGATCGTGGGTATGGCGGCTGTCCGTATGCGGGACGGCATTGTGCGGCTTCTTAGAAGAGACAGTTTATCAAAGGGAATTCATGTAAAGATAGAAGACAATGCGCTGGTGATAGAACTGCATGTGATCATTGCCTATGGCGTCAGCATTAAAGCAGTGACCGACAATCTGATTGAAACCATCAAGTATAAGGTGGAGGCCTTTACCGGGATGGAATTAAAAAAGGTGAAGGTCTTTGTGGAAGGCGTGAGAGTCATAGACTAAGGAGGAGTATTCAGTGAGTGTAGAACATATTGATGCGCTGCAGTTAAGGAGCGCATTTATTACCGGTGCCAAAAGTCTGGAGGCCAGAAAGGAATGGATCAATGAATTGAATGTGTTCCCAGTGCCCGACGGAGATACCGGAACCAATATGACCATGACCATTATGTCTGCGGCCAATGCGGCGGCAGGCTTGACAGAGGTGACCATTGCCTCGGTATGCAAAGCTGTGTCCTCCGGGTCTCTGCGGGGAGCCAGAGGAAATTCCGGGGTGATTCTTTCCCAGCTGTTTAGAGGAGCTGCAAAGATTTTAAAAGAAGCGGCGGTTATAGATGTTTTTGAGATTGCCCTGGCTTTTGATAATGCAAGTGAGACGGCATATAAGGCTGTAATGAAACCCAAGGAGGGGACCATTCTTACAGTGGCCAGGGGCATGAGCGACAAGGCTCTGGAGCTTTCCGAAACCACCACAGATGTGCTGGATTTTTTAGAGCAGGTGATTGACCGGGGAGAGGAAGTGCTGCAAAAGACGCCGGAGCTTTTGCCGGTTTTAAAACAGGCAGGGGTAGTGGATTCCGGCGGTCAGGGTCTGATGGTGGTGATGCGGGGATTTTTAGAGGGATTAAAGGGCAATGTGATTGAGCTGGGAGATGTGATTTTATCCTCCAGCCATGGGAAAGAGGTGGCGGCAGCCAAGGAGGATCTGGACACCTCGGATATAAAGTTTGGGTACTGTACAGAATTCATCATCAATCTGCAAAAGGAATTTCCCCAGGGGCAGGAGCAGGCCTTTAAGAGATTTTT
>CALISX010000300.1 GCA_938041725.1 uncultured Lachnoanaerobaculum sp. | reverse complement strand
CAGCTCCGCAAACTGCTGGCTGCTCTTCTCCTCGGACTTCCACACCCTGGTATCCAACTGCTGAGCCAGCTCCGCAAACTGCTGGCTGCTCTTCTCCTCGGACTTCCATACCCTGGTATCCACTTGCTGCATCATTTGATCTGACTGATTTACAGCCAAGGTATCCTGTGCATTCAGCCGAAGCTCCAGATACCCCATTAAATTATCCATCTTGGATTCCATGTATTCCAGTTTGCCATGTAATTCCTTTACATGATCCTGCAGCTGATGCAGGGGGTCTAGGGTTGAATTAGCAGCAATAAGATCCTTGATCTGTCCCTCTGCGCTCCACAGGCTGTCCTTAATTCTTTCCTCTGCATCCCACAGATTATTCTTAATATCATATACGGACTCTGTAAGATGTCCGTCCAAATCCCATAGCTGCCTTCTGATCCTGTACTGTATCCCATAGGTAAAAGGCTTATAGAAGAACTTTAATATTTTTTTGATTCTTTCCTTAAATCCCAGGTGTTCTTTTTCTCTCTGCTCCCCTCCGCCTTCATCATTTTTTATTCCCATATCTGAAAAAGGATTATACTGTTTAAACAACTGTTCTACCGGCAGTATCTCTCCCAACTCACTTCCATAACTCCAGGTAGCCGTAGCCCAGCGCCAGCGCTTATTAATCACCCTTAACAGACTCTCTTTTTTATATTCCTTCAACTCCAGGTTATTGTCCCACATTTTCTGCAGAATATCTCTTTCAAGCCGGATAGCACTTTGATAATGTTCCTTATCCTGATTCTGGAATTCATTGACCCATCCTGATAAAAACGGAATGTGTTCCTTAGGAATCTCCACCTTCAAAGTTTCTGTGATATTTTTATAGGCCAGTTCCCCTGATTCCTTGGACAGAGCCATCTTTTTTTTCAAGGTAATGTTGTCGCTTCCAATACGGTACTCCCCCAATGCCTCTGGAATATTATAAAATTTAAACTTTCGAATCGCCCTGGTCCATAGTTCATAATCCTCCGCCTGTTTTTTGGGATCATAATATAGATTATTCTGCATAAAATAATCCCGGCGGATCATAATGGTGGAATGGCAGATCTCGCAATCATAAATCAACCTGGCCTTAATCTCATCATGGCTTTGGGGGACACAATGCATAAAATCCGTATCAATCCCAAAATGATGCTGATAGCTTCCGCACAGACCATATTCCTTATGTTTATCCAAAAAATTATATTGCTTTTTAAATCGGTCTTTTTGAGCCAGATCATCCCCGTCTATTCTGGCAATATATCGTCCCCTTGCCTGCCGTATACCTTCATTCAGGGATTCGGCCAGCCCCAGCCTCTTTTTATTGCAAATGATTCTGATACGGTTGTCCACAAACATCCCTATCATATCCAGTGCTCTTTGGCTGGAGCCAAATTCATTCACAATTAAAAGCTCAAAATCTGCAAAGCTCTGGTCCAGCACAGACCATATGGTTTCCGCAATGTACTTGTCTCCATTATATA
>CALISX010000299.1 GCA_938041725.1 uncultured Lachnoanaerobaculum sp. | reverse complement strand
CTCAAAGTACAGTTGTACCTGGGAAACAGCATACCTTACCATCACCTCACAAAGATTGCTGCTGCTGTTTCTTATGAACCTCAAAACCAATGTCGGACCTTCAGCAAGTAAGACTGCCTCCTCCCTGTAAAAGCAGTTCATATCCGGCAGGATCGCCTTTTCTTTTTCTATAAAATCCTTCTTTGCAGATACTCTTTCACAGGATCGCAGGGATACATATGTTCCAATATTCAGTTCCTCCACAATTCTGTATATCTCCCCTTGGGTATGGATATTTACCGGATACTTCCCCTTCAGCCTCCCAAGAATGCTTTCCTTTCTTTGATTGCTGATCAGTCCCGGGGGTAGTTCTTCCTTGGTATACCGTATATCAAAGACATGGTAGCCTTCCAAATCTCCATAGCTTTCTTCATAGGATTTTACAATGATCTTTCCCTCTTCTTGTCTGACCTCCACCATTCCATCAGTTTTACATACCAACCGCAGTACAATCTCTCTGTCCTTGGGCATCATCATCTCATGTTCATAATATAAACCATCTTTACTGGGGCTTAAAAAGGTACTGCTTTTAAACATTGTTTTTGAGACATTCCACACAGGATAAAGTTCTTCCCGCACCATCTCCGCATAGCTTCCATAGTCCACTTCCAAAACCCTGGCGTTTTCTGGAACACCGGATAAATCTATATCAAAAAAACGGTCCAAATAAGCTGTATTAATCGTATTCCATCTAAACCCATTATGGGAAAAGGTTTCATGCAGTTTACCAACTTCCTGGCGATAACGAAGTGCTTTTTTCGGTTGTATAAAATAAGTCTCCTCTACCCCATCCTTTATAAGTCGTACTGGTAATTTCTCCTTTACAAAAGCTTTGCACAGGGTGTCTTCAGCGTCCAGATAAATGGTTTTGATAGATTCTGCCTGCTTTTGGGAAACTTTACTTTCCTGATCCTCCGCTTTGCTCTGAGGAAGATCCTCCTCTACCATGGGAAAAAACATCCTTAAAAATACAAAGTCCTTTTTGGACAGCAGCAGCATAGCAATTTCACAACTTTCATCCAAACTTTCCAGCTCATCAAACACCCTATGATACAGAGACTGGAACCTTTCCTCAAAGACGTGGCTCATTTTATAAAGGCCGTCATACAAAACTCGCTTGGCCAGGGCATACTCCTCCTCATCTTTTATTTCCAAAAGCCGGTCCTTTACATATTTTTTCACATCAAACTCATCCAAAAACCCAGTATCCATCCTGCAGCACCTCTTTATCTTAATCGGAAGATGGCTCCGTCTCACCGGTTGGAATCTGCGTTGTTTCTGCTGCGGTGCTCGACGCCTTTAACTCTTCCTGTTTCTTTTCATCCAGCCTTTTTTGCACATCACCCAGTTTCTTATCCATTTCGAATCTCCTTCCAAATTTCTGCCTTGCCGTCTCAAAGGACGGCTTTTATCCGCCGCCCCTCTTCCCTCCGCCGAAGCGGCAAAGCCTTGACTGCCGCTTTACCGACCGGGGCGGCAGCCGGCCGGTAAAGTGGGGCAGTGCGGCTTCTCTCATTTAATAAAGCCGGAATACTCCTCCCTTTTAACTCTTCTTCGCTCCGAAGATAAAGAGCAGGAAGCGGATGTAGCTATAAAGCAGGAGGCAGAGCGCGATCGCGGTCTCCACGAGAA
>CALISX010000298.1 GCA_938041725.1 uncultured Lachnoanaerobaculum sp. | reverse complement strand
TTCCCGGATTATGCTGGCTTTGAAGACAGTGTTTGCAGACAGTGATGACATAGGAACCTTGATTTTTGATGAAATAGATACGGGGATCAGCGGAAAAACGGCAGCCAAGGTGGGGGAAAAGCTTTACCGCATTGCGAGAAACCGCCAGGTATTTTGTATTTCCCATCTGCCTCAGATTGCCGTTATGGCTGACCAGCATCTTTTTCTTTCAAAATCCACAGATGGCCTGACCACCAGAACCAATATTAAAGTGTTGGACCGGGAGGGACGGATTGGAGAAATCGCCAGATTGATGGGAGGCAGCCGCATCAGCGAAGGGATTTTGTCCTCTGCCCGGGAAATGACAGCAGAAGCCGACCTGTTTAAGAAAACCTGCCATACATCGTTGCAGCCTTGAGAGTAACCATTTATAGAAGGAGTGGACCATGAAAAAAATATTATTTGCAGCCTCAGAAGCAGTTCCCTTTATGAAGACCGGGGGGCTGGCAGATGTTGTAGGATCCCTGCCAAAATGTTTTCAAAAAGAATACTTTGATACCAGGGTCATCATTCCCAAATATATGGCCATGAGCCAGGAAGTTAGAAACAGTTTAGAATTTATCGGTGATTTTTATATAGATTATGCGGGAACCCGCAAGTATGTAGGCATATTAAAAAAAGAAGTGGAGGGGATCCCCTATTACTTTATTGACAATGAGGCCTATTTTGGAGGAGGCCGGCCCTATGGGGACTGGCTCTATGATCTGGAGAAATTTATTTTCTTCTCCCAGGCAGTGCTTTGTGCTTTGCCGGTGATTGGCTTTAGACCGGATGTGATCCATTGCCATGACTGGCAGACGGGGCTGATTCCAGTGTATTTAAAGGACCGTTTTGCAGGGGGAGAATTCTTTCAGGGCATCCGATCTGTGATTACTATTCACAATTTAAAGTTCCAGGGTGTTTGGGATACCAAAACAGTGCAGTATTTTTCCGGTCTTAGTGATTACTATTTTGCACCGGACAAGCTGGAAGCCTATAAGAACGGCAATCTGCTAAAGGGGGGATTGGTATATGCCGATGCCATTACCACCGTTTCCGAAACCTATGCCAGAGAAATCCAAACCCCCTTTTACGGGGAGGGACTGGATGGACTTTTGCGGGCCAGAAGCCATGATTTGCGGGGGATTGTAAATGGTATTGACTATCAGGAGTTTAATCCGGCAACAGATATGTATGTGCCCTTCCATTATAATGAAAAGACCTTCCGGAAGGAGAAGGTGAAAAACAAGCTGGCCCTGCAGGAGCAGCTTGGTCTTCCCCAGGATGGAAATAAATTTATGCTGGGGATTGTATCCCGGCTCACAGACCAGAAGGGCTTAGATTTGATCCAATGTGTGATGGAGCAAATCTGCGATGAGAATACCCAGCTGGTGGTTTTGGGCACAGGGGATGAGAAATATGAAAATATGTTCCGGCACTATGCCTGGAAGTATCCCGACAGGGTATCTGCCAATATTTACTATTCCGAGGATATTTCCCATAAGATATATGCAGCCAGCGATGCATTTTTGATGCCCTCCCTCTTTGAGCCCTGCGGTCTGTCCCAGCTTATGTCCCTGCGCTACGGCACCATTCCCATTGTCCGGGAAACCGGGGGACTGGTGGATACGGTGGAGCCCTACAATGAGTTTGAAAACCGGGGAACAGGCTTTTCCTTTGCCAATTACAATGCCCATGAGATGCTGGACCGTATCAACTTTGCAAAGTTTGTTTACTACACTAAAAAACGGGAATGGAATAAGCTGATTGACCGGGCTATGGCCAAGGATTTTTCCTGGCACCAGTCGGCTCTGAAATATCAGGAACTATATGATTGGTTGGTAGGATGAGAGATTACAGGAAAGATAAGGAATTCATGGACTGTGTAAGGGATATCTACACAGCAGAAATTTTCCGCCGGGAAGAGGAATTTATCCAGCATGGCACCACCACCACCTTTGATCATTCTTTGGATGTGGCCTATATGACCTTTCTGATCTGCAAGGAAAGGGGGTGGGATGCCAGGGCCGGGGCCAGAGCAGGGATGCTGCATGATTTTTTTCTCTATGACTGGCACAAGCCTGCCCGGGAAACAGGAGGGTATTTTCATGGTTTTACCCACCCTTTTGCGGCGGCAAGGAATGCCAAACGGTATTTCCGCATTACTCCTAAAGAGGAAAACATGATTAAAACCCATATGTTTCCCCTGACTTTATTACCTCCTCTCTCCAAAGAGGGGTGGGTATTAACCTATGCAGATAAATACTGCACCTGTGTAGAATTTTTCAAGAGACTATTACCCTCCTTTGGCGGAGCGTAGAAACCGGGTATGAAAATGGAGGTATTAACAGGCCTGGTGACCAATCAGGTTCTTATGAGTGCAGTATTCGGCTGGCTGACAGCCCAGGTCTTGAAAACCATGATTGATATCTGGTACAGTAAGTCCTTTTCTCCGGACAGACTTTGGGGCAGCGGCGGGATGCCCAGTTCCCATTCCGCCACTGTTACGGCCTTGGCCACCGCTGCAGCCTGTCATTATGGTTTGTCCAGCTTTGAATTTGCCATCAGCGTCATATTGGCGATTATTGTGATGTATGATGCCATGGGAGTGCGCCGGGAGACAGGCAAGCAGTCCAAGCTTTTAAACATGCTTTTGGAGGCGGATTTGTTTGGAGAGGGCTTTGCAGATTTTGAAGGAACCCTGAAGGAGCTGGTGGGGCATACACCCCTGCAGGTTTTTATGGGGGCTGTGCTGGGAACAGGGATTGCCCTGATGATCAACCGTTTTTTTTAGGACCGCATGGGGCAGCCATAGAAGGCAGAAAGGGAAGTTATTTGAAGAAGAAGATCCTTCCACTGATCATAACAGGAATTTTTTTAGCAGGATGCAGTAATAAACAGGTGGACCGTATCACAGATAATCTGGCCACCAGCCTGGTGACAAAGACAGTGGATTACAGCTATGAGCAGATGCTCATTCCTGCTATTTCAGAAAGCAAGCTGATTACCCAAAGCTATACAGAAGAAATCTGGGACAGCGTGGTGAACAAAGAAAGCAATGCCACTTACCGGGAATGTTTTCTGACGGATATGCAGTCTTTCTTTATTGAAATGACGGTTTTTAAAAGCATCGCCTCAGAAAAGGATATTACCCTCAGCCAGGAGGAGACCAGAGCCGCCTCTTTGGCTGCGGATACCTTTTATCAAAAAACCTGTAAGGAGGTGGGGCAGCTTTCAGATATGGACAAAGGGGAGGTGAGCCGTCTCTTTGCCGACTATGCTCTGGCCAGGAAAACCAAGGAAAAACTCATCGAGGAAAATGTACCCGAGGTGGCGGAAAGCGAGGCCCGGATTATGGATTTCCATGTGATTGAGGTTTCTGATCAGGAGCTGGCCGAAAGCCTTTTGGAGCGGTTAAACCAGGGGGAGGACTGCTACCGTCTGGCAGCCCAGTATTCGGAAAATGAAAATATTCTGCAGTCGATACCTGTGGATGAAAAGGACCAAACGGTCAAGAATGCCCTTTGCACTTTGGACCAGGGGGGGATTTCTCCGGTTTTAGAAGAAAAGGGAAAATACATCCTGTACAAATGCATTAACAGCTATGACAAAGAGGCCACCAGGAAAAACAAAGAAAAGATCAAAAGGGAAAGAGAGTCCCGGTTTTTACAGGATATGTATCAGGATTATCTTACCAAAAACCAGATTGTAATGGATGAGCTGGCCTTTAAAAAGGTAAGAGAAAATGCTTTTATTACCTTTGAAGGGCAGGACTTTTTTACAACTTTTCAGGAGACCTGGGAAAATGAGGGCCTATGAAATCAGTGAGATTCGGGAATTTACTTCCCATCTTTTTGCCGGGGAAGCCTTTGATACCCTGTTAATGGCTGAGGCGGAATTTCATACCCGCAGTGCTTTTTTCTTAAAGGGAAAGCTGGATCCTGATTTTTTGGAGCCGGAGGAGGAAAATCCGGAGGGTTATATTTCCTGGAGGGAGGTAAAACCCATATGTTTTTCCATTATAAGGGGGAAGCGGCTCCCCAAAAGTTTTAAAATTGTTTTTAAAATGGGCAGAACCTTTTCCCAGCGATGGTTAAGGGAGCAGGGGGCTTCTCCGGAAAATACCGGGGAGTTGTTTTGGAATATCCGCTATCAGAAAAAAAAGCTGCACTTGATCAGCTCCTTTTCCTACAAAAGCTTCACCTTGGATAAGGCACTGGAGCGGGCCTGGGATGACAGCACCAGGCTGCTTTTTAAAAAAATAGGCATTGTTTTAATAGAAACAGGGAGGCATTGATGGAAGAAGGAGGGCTCTTAAGTCTGTATCTGGAGGAAATGGGACAGATTCCGGAGATTACCCCGGAGGAACTAAACCTTCTAAGGTGGGATCTGGCCAGAGAAGACCCTGGAGCCAGACAAAGGGCTGTGGAGGGACATTTGAAATTTGTGCTGGATCTTACCAGAGGCTACATGGGCCGGGGGCTTGGGCTGGGAGATCTGATGGGGGAATCCCATGTGGCCCTGACTTTGGCTGTGCATGCCTACCGGGAGGGAGATTTAAGGGAGCAGATACGCCGCCAGGTGATTGCGGCTCTGGAGGAGGCCACAGGACAGGAAAAGGCTGCCAAAGAGGGAGAGGATCTTTTGGCCAGGAGGCTGAATGCCCTCATGGAAACCGCCCGGGAGATGGCTTTGGAGCTTGGGAGGGAGGCCACCCCGGGAGAGCTGGCTCTAAGACTTTTGGTGCCGGTGGAGGAAGTAGAAGAGATGCTAAAAATTGGCTTAAACGCCATGGAATAAACAGTTAGGAGGACGCATATGAAGGGCAATGTAATCGTAGGACAGTCGGGAGGACCTACAGCAGTAATTAATTCCTCTTTGGCCGGGGTTTTTCGTACCGCTATGGATCGTGGGTTCCACAAAATTTATGGAATGCGCTACGGCATTCAGGGATTTTTGGATGAACAGTATATTGATCTGTCGGATTATATTAAAAATGAGCTGGATATTGAGCTGTTAAAGAAAACCCCCTCGGCCTTTTTGGGTACCTGCCGGTACAAGCTGCCGGCTATCCATGAGGATAAGGAGATTTACGAGAGGATTTTTGAGCTGTTAAACAAAATGGATATTGAATGCTTTGTATACATCGGGGGCAACGACTCCATGGACACCGGGAACGCCCTT
>CALISX010000297.1 GCA_938041725.1 uncultured Lachnoanaerobaculum sp. | reverse complement strand
AATGGGAGGCTGAATAATGGGCACCAAAGCCATGTAGGAATAGGCCGCCACAGCAATGGGGCCCAGATACTCCGTCTGCCCCAGCTTTCCAGCCAGGAAAATGGAGGTGGGGCCGTCTGCTCCGCCAATGATGGAAATGGCCGCAGCAGCCTTGTCATTAAAGCCCATGATAATGGCAAAGAAGTAAGCACCGTAAATGCCGAACTGGGCTGCAGCACCCAGCAGAAAGCTTTTGGGGTTGGCAATCAATGGCCCAAAGTCTGTCTGAGCCCCTACTCCCATGAAAATCAGGGAGGGCAGAATACTCCATTCATCCAGTATATAGAAGTAATGCAAAAGGCCTCCCACCCCATTGGAAGACTTTTCCGGAGAAATCATAATATCCGGATAAATGTTTACCAGCAGCATGCCAAAGGCAATGGGCACCAGCAAAAGGGGCTCAAAGCCTCTGCGTATGGCCAGGTACAAAAAAACAAAGGCCACCAAAATCATCAAAAGGTTTCCCGCAGTCAAATTTAAAAATGCGGTTTGCCCCAGAAGATTAAATAATGTATTTACGATATAATCCATGGTAAACCCTCCAACCGAATTCTTTTAATTCAATGTGGCAAGGGTCTGTGCAGACTCCACAGCATCTCCCACCTTTACATCAATACTGGCTACTGTTCCGGCCTCCGGGGCTACAATCTCATTTTCCATTTTCATGGCCTCTAAAATCACCATCACATCCCCAGGCTGTACCGCCTGGCCCACCGCAGCCTTTACGCCCAGGATCTTTCCGGACATGGGGGCAGTTACCTTAATCCGGCCCTTTCCGCCAGCCGGGGAGGGAGCCGGAGCAGATGCAGCCGGCGCCGCAGCCGGAACCGGTGTGCTCTGGAAAACTGCAGGAGCCTGAGAAGCTCCCTTTTCTTCTACGGATACATCATAGGTTTTTCCATTTACAGTAATGATATAATTTTTCATTCTTCCCTCCACTATCGTTTCACACGGCGTATTGACCGCACAATCAGGCCGGATGCCTCCGAGCCGCTAGCCTGGGCTATGGCTGCCGTGATCACAGCCACCAGCTCCTCTTCCTCCCCAGCTTCTTCCCCAGTTTCCTCCTCCGAAGGAGGGGAGGAAAGAACAACAGGAATCTCCTCCACCTGCTGGGCTTTTGCTTGTTTTTCCTTTCGTTCCTTCAGGTATTTCTCTGCCACACTGATATAGCGGAAAAGACCAATCAAAAAGGAAATGAAAATCAGGATAATAAAGACGGTTCCCATACCCAAAACGGTGTTTAATACCGCCTTTTCCATTTTTTCCATAGTACTGAAATGGGGATTGACAGAAATCTGGGTAATATGCTGCAGCTTGGAGTCCAGACCCAGTACAAGGACAGCGGTTCTGTTTTCTCCTGTATAATGAATGGTTACCAGATATCCTTCATCGGATTTTTTTACATTCATATCCTGGGTACTCACATAGGGACCCACATCCTTTAAGGCATTATGGAAATTTTCCAGTCCTGCCGCCAGATTGGCATCTTTTTCGCTCTCTGCCTGGGCAATGCGCTCTAACAGCTCTTCTTCTGACATGGAATACAGCCTCAAAAAAAGCTGATTGGATTGCTCTAGAATACTGTTTTCCAGCTGAGGGTCCACGTCCACTTCCTGTTTTTTTTGTCCGCATCCTCCCAAAAGCAGCAAAATCAGCAGCAGCCCCATAAGTGGAAGTGTTTGAAATATTCTTTTCATATAGCACCTCTAAACCAAATGGCTGTTTTTCCGAGGGGGACGGCCCTCGCTTTTGGTATACAGCATTTCAAAGGCTGCAGCCAGGCGCTTTCTGGTGTCCTCCAAGGATATAATATCATCCACCAGTCCTCTTTTGGCCGCCGCCAAAGCTGAGGCCTGAAGCGCCTCATATCTGTCAGCCTCCCTGGCTAAAACCGCAGGGTCCTCTTCCTGGGCATAAATAATCTTGACAGCTTCCTTTGGATCCATCAGTCCTACCTTGGCCTGCTCCCAGGCAAACACGGCATCCGCCCCCAGGGATTTGGAGCCCATGGGAAGCATGGCAGTGCCAAAGGCCTCTCCGGTTAACAGAGTAACCTTGGGAACTGTGGCAGCGGCATAGGCATAGCTTAAGGAAGCCAGAGCCTGGGGCATCCTTCTTTCTGTACATATATTGGCCTTATACCCCTGTACATCTGTTAAAAACAGCAATGGAATACGGAATTCATTGCAAAATCCCACAAAGCGGGCTGCCTTATCCACCCCCTCATGGGACAGCAGCGGAGGAAATTCCTCCAATACCTCTCCCTCGGAAGAAAGAACCTGACTGCGGTTTGCCACAGCACCGATGGTATTTCCATTGATTTTCAGGAAGGCCGTTACCATTTCCCTGGCAAAATCCTTCTTTACCTCACACACAAAATGGTTGTCGGAAATCACGGAAAGAGCCAGCAGTCCGTCCCGATACAATCCTTCCAGCTCCGGGGTAAGACGGTTTAAATCATCCGTATTTTCACTATAAGACAAATCATCCTCATTGTTTTGGGGCAGAATAGAAAACAAACTGCGGATCTGAGAAAGAATCTCCCCTTCGCTTCCAGAAAAATCCGCCAGCCCCGTTTCCTTGGTATGGAAGGAAACACTGGAGGTATCCAGCCTTTTGGAACCTGGGTATTCCACTGCATCCGGGGCATTTACAAAAAGAGAAGCACTGCTTTCCATAAAGGTAAAATCCGCCAAAGAGGAACTGATGGCCATGCCTCCCCCGGCCTGTCCAAACAGGGCCTGGATCTGCACAATGATGCCCTTTGCCTTTACCTGAGCCAGATAAAGTTTTCCAAAGGCATCCAGGGCATCCACCGACTCCTGGAGTCTAAGTCCCCCGCAGTCAATGAGCCCGATCACCGGGGCACCGGTCTTTAGGGCCTGCTCATACACTGCCAAAATCTTTTTGGTGTGCATCTCCCCCATAGATCCTCCTAAAACCCGGTGATCCTGACTGTAGACAAAGGCAAGTCTGCCGTCAATAGTACCATAGCCGGTTACCACACCGTCTCCCGGTGCCTCCTGGGGAACGGGGGGGAAATCGGTATTTCGGGCAGTTAAAAGCCTACCTGTTTCCACAAAACTGCCGCTATCGAGCAAATGCTGCACACGCTCTAAGGCAGACATTCCTTCTTGACTCATAGTTCGACCTCCATTTATTCAATCTTTGTATTGTTAAAACCAACACAAATTATTATACATTCTACCTTGAACGCCGGAAAAATACAATATCATGGGGTTGCTTTGAAAATATTCTCTTGCATATTTTCATCAGGCGGGACAACAGGGTGGTGCCAGCCCGCTTGGCATGAGGTTTTTTATATTGACTTTTTAATTGGATCAAGGTTATAATAACAGTGTTATTAATAACACTGTTATTTGAAAGGAGCATTATGGCTCTTGCTCATCAAAGTATTGAGGAAAAAATATTGCACACTGCCAGGGAAGAATTTCTCCTCCACCCCTATGAAGGGGTTTCCCTGCGGAAAATCTGCGCCAAGGCCGGGGTTACCACCGGGGCCTTTTATAACCGGTACAAAAGCAAAGAAGATCTTTTTGACGCTTTGGTGACCCCTGCCCTGAAAGCCCTGCGGACCTATTCCGATGCCACGGAGGAACGAAACTACGATACCCTGCAGGAACCAAAAAACTGGTATTCCATGTGGGAACAATCCATGGAAACCCATGCCGCCATTGTCCATATGCTCTATGACAATTATGAAGGGCTGCGGATTTTATTGTTTCATTCCAAGGGAACCAAACATGAAAACTTTCTCCATGATTTTGTGGAGGATGTAAACCGCCGTTCCTATCATTTCCTGAAAGAAGCCTATGCCAGAGGGGTGACCTCCTTTTTAATTGAGGAGGAGGAGCTTCACATGCTGCTGACAGCCTATTGGTCTGCCATATTTGAACCGATCATCCATGGCATCACCAGAGAGAAGGCCTTAAAGTACAGCGCCGTTGTGGTCAAGCTTTTTAACTGGACAGAGGTTTTGGGGTATACGAAAACATAACGATTTTTTGGAAAGGAGAATTATGTTTCAGAAGGTGAAACCCTATGCAGGGGAATATGGAAAATATACCACCTGGGCTGTTTTTTGCGTTTCGGCAGCGGTTATTTTCAGTGTTATTCCTTATTTTCTTTTGTACCGCCTCATCGTCCCCCTTACCCTGGGGGAAAGTCCCCGCTGGTCCTCTGTGCTTTTTTATATTCTTCTCATCGGCCTGTGTATGGCGGCCAATGCCCTTTTGTACATTCAGGGGCTGAATCTAAGCCATTTCAGCGCCTACCATATTTTGAAAAATATCCGGATCAGCCTGCAAAAACGTCTGGAAAGCCAACCCCTGGGAAATATCAGGGATCTGGGAAACGGCAGGATAAAAAAACTCTTTACTGATGACATTGACACCCTGGAACTGCTGCTGGCCCATGCCATCCCCGAAGGAATCGGCAATCTTATCATTTCCTTTTTTGTGATCCTTGCCATGTTTTTCATGGACTGGAAACTGGCCCTGCTGTCCATCCTGTCTCTGCCTCTTGGCATTTTTGCCATGGGTATGATGTTTGCCACCGGTACCTCCCGAATGGGGGAATACTATGCTGCAGGTACCAAGATGAACAATACCATCATTGAATATATCAACGGCATGGAGGTGGTGAAGATTTTTAACCGGGATGGGGAAAGCTATGCACGCTTCGAAAAGGATATCAACTATTTTCGGGATATGACCCTGGACTGGTACCGGGTGTGCTGGCCCTGGATGGCCATGTACACCAGCCTTTTGCCCTGTGTCTGCCTGTTTACCCTGCCCATTGGAGGATATATGGTATTAAAGGGATATTCTGCCCTCCCCAATTTTATTCTCATCCTTTGCATGTCCTTTGCTGTGGGGGCTCCCCTTTTTCGGGCTTTAAGCTTTGCAGGAAGAATTCCCCAGCTGCAATATAAGCTGGAAGAGCTGGAACGGGTCATCTCCCATCCGCCTCTGCGCCAGGGTACCAAAGGCTTTTGCGGCAAAGACCACAGCATTGCATTTCAGGATGTGACCTTTGGCTATGTGGACGACACCCCGGTTTTAAAGAACATCGACCTGGAGATTAAGGAAGGGGAGGTTACCGCCTTGGTAGGGGAATCCGGCAGCGGAAAATCCACCTTGGCCAAACTCATTGTTCATTTTTATGATGTGGACTCTGGAACCATCGCTTTAGGAGGACAGAGCCTGGAGGATATGACCTTGGCCTCCTTAAATGATCAGGTTTCCTATGTGTCCCAGGAACAGTTTTTGTTTAATACAACACTATATGAAAATATCCTTTTGGGGAAGCCGGAGGCTTCCAGACAAGAGGTGCTGCATGCCGCTTCCTTGGCCCAGTGCGATACATTTTTGGCACGCTTTCCCAAAGGAATTGACACTATGGCAGGGGAAGGCGGAAAAATGCTCTCCGGCGGAGAGCGGCAGAGGATTTCCCTGGCCAGGGCCATATTAAAGGACGCTCCGGTGATTGTGCTGGATGAAGCTACCGCCTTTGTAGATCCGGAAAATGAGGAGAAAATGAATGCAGCCATTTCCCAGGTGATCCGGGGAAAAACCGTGGTTGTCATTGCCCACAGACTGCACACCATTCAGGAGGCGGATCATATTGTGGTGCTGAAGGAGGGACAAATTGAGAGCCAGGGAAACCACAGGGAGCTTTTAGAAATGTCCCAGGTGTATCCTGCCCTGTGGCAGGCGGCCAAGGAAAGCATTTCCTGGGAGGTAAGAGCATGATTGGATTAATGTTTCGTATTTTAAGAGTTGCCAAGGACTATAGAGCCAGGATCCGGGGGGCTGCCCTGTTTTCTTTTTTGAAGTCTTTGCTTTCCAAAACCCCTTTCATGCTGGCATTTTTTTACATCACCCGCTCCTTAGAGGGGGAACTGCAGCCCATAGCCTGCTTGTATATGGGACTGGCCATGGTGGCTTCCCTTGTGATCCAAAGCTTTTTCCAGAATATGGCAGACCGGCTCCAGGCCTCTGCCGGATTTGAGATTTTTGCAGATTTGCGCAAAAAACTGGGGGCCCATCTTAGAAAGCTTCCCATGGGATTTTTCACCCAGGGAAATATGGGCAGGATCAGTTCGGTTCTGTCTTCAGACATGACCTTCATTGAGGAAAATCTGATGATGGTGCTGGGCGATCTTATGAGCTATCTTTTCTCCGCCGCCATTTTAATTATATTTTTCTTTTTCTTTCAATGGCGGCTGGGGCTTTTATGCCTGGCGATTTCCAGTATCCTCTTTGCCATTGGAGAGGCTATGAAAAAAAATACCCTGATGCATTCCGATGAAAGACAAAGGGTCAATCAGCAGGTAACAGAATCCGTTTTGGATTTTACCGAGGGCATCGGCATCATCAAATCCTTCAACCTTTTGGAGAAAAAATCCCAGGAACTGACCAAAAGCTTTGAGGAAAACTGCGAAAAAAATCTGGCCTTTGAAAAAGACGCGGCCAGATGGTTTCTTTATATTGAACTGGTTTATGGAATAGGATCCACTTTGATGATTTTTGGTGCCTTTTATCTCTGCCAAAGCAGGATCCTTCGGCCAGCGGATTTAATCGGACTTTTGCTGTTTGCCTTTGATCTCTTTTTGCCCCTGAAGGCTTTCTATGCCCAGGTGGCCCGGCTGACGGTGATGAACAGCTGCCTGAACCGGATTGAAGGGGTATTTTCCGAGCCGGAACTGGAGGACAGGGGAAGGGAAACTCTTCCTGCCCTTTCCACAACCCCGGAGGTGGAATTTTCCCATGTTACCTTTGCCTATGACACCAGGGATGTGTTAAAGGATATTTCTTTTACGATTCCGAAAAACTCCATGACTGCATTGGTTGGTGCCTCCGGCAGCGGCAAATCCACCATTGCCAATCTGCTCCCCAGATTCTGGGATATCCGCAAAGGGCAGATTTTACTCCGGGGCAAAGACATTAGGGAGATTTCCCTGGCTTCCCTTATGAATGAAATCAGCATGGTATTCCAAAGGGTGTACCTGTTCCAGGATACCGTATATGCCAATATTGCCATGGGAAGACCACAGGCCACCCGGGAGGAGGTCATTGCTGCCGCCAAAAAGGCCAGATGCTATGATTTTATTATGGCTCTGGAGAAGGGCTTTGATACGGTAATCGGAGAAGGAGGAGCCAGCCTTTCTGGAGGAGAACAGCAAAGAATCTCCATTGCCCGGTGTATTTTAAAGGATGCCCCCATTGTAATTTTAGATGAAGCCACTGCCAGTGTGGATGCAGACAATGAACGTCATATTCAGGCAGCTATTTCCCAGCTGGTGCAGGGGAAAACCCTGTTGGTGATCGCCCACCGGCTGAACACGGTTATGGGGGCCGATCAGATTCTGGTTTTAGACCAGGGAGAGATCAAGGAAAGGGGTAGCCACCAGGAGCTGGTAAACAAAAAGGGGCTGTATGCCGCAATGCTTTCCCAGCGGGCCTCCGTCAGGGGATTTCATAATTAAATGTATGCCCAGGCAATGGCTTGGAAAAAGTTTAAAAGACGCTGGCAATCCAGCGTCTTTTTCCTTACAGTTTATCCAGCAGACTTTTTCCAATGGTGTTTTCCGGCATCTTCAGATCAAAATTATCTAAAATCGTGGCACCGATAACGGCAAAGGTTTTTTCCATGGGCAGGGGGCCTCCCTGGGCAAACCCCGGGGAATAGGCAAGGAAAAACACCCCTTCTCTGGTATGATCTGTTCCGGTATGGGTGGGATCATTTCCGTGGTCCGCCGTTAAAATCAGCAGATCCTCCCCATTTAATTCCTTCAATAACAATCCCAGCTTTCCATCAAAATTCTCAATCTCCCGGGCATACCCTTTGGGATCCCTCCTATGTCCCCATAAAGCATCAAAGTCCACCAAATTGGTAAAACAAAGCCCTGTAAAATCTGATTTTGCCATGGCGATGGTCTGATCCATGCCCTGAAGAGAGGAGTCGGAATGAAGGGCTTTTGTAATCCCCTCTCCCACAAAAATATCCTGAATCTTTCCAATGGAAATCACATCAAAGCCATGCTCCTGCAGCACATTTAAAGCTGTGGGACCCGGGGGCTTTAAGGCATAGTCCCTGCGGTTTGCAGTCCGATGGAATGTG
>CALISX010000296.1 GCA_938041725.1 uncultured Lachnoanaerobaculum sp. | reverse complement strand
GTGCCTCCGGGGGCAAGCATTTTGGCAGCCTCCTCTAAAATAGATTTCTGCAAGGGGACAAAGGCCTCCGGTCCCCGTTTTAAATAAGCCGAAAATACCGCCCTGTCCCGGCGAAACATTCCCTCTCCGGAACAGGGAGCATCCACCAGCACCACATCAAAATATTCCGGGTATATCTTGGCCAGCTCCTGGGGAGTCTCATTGGTCACCAGCATATTTCCCGCCCCTGCCTGCTCCAGATTTTTTAAAAGGGCCTTTCCCCGGGAGGCCGACACATCATTGCTTACCAGCAGTCCCCTCCCCCCCAGCATGGCGGCCAGCTGGGTGGACTTGCCTCCCGGGGCGGCGCAAAGATCCAAAACACGCTGGCCCGGAGCTGACCCGGAAATACTGGCCGGCGTCATGGCAGAGGGCTCTTGAATGTAGTATAAACCTGCAAAATAATAGGGGTTTTTAGAAATAGAAAAAAATTTTTCCTCCCCGGACAGGGAAGGGGTGGTGAGTTTTCCTCTTTCTTCTTCAAAGTAAAATCCCTCCTTTACCCAGGGAACAGGGGTGAAATCCCGATCCAAAAGAGCCTTTGCCTCCTTTGGCAGGACCTTCAGGGTATTGACTCGAAAGCCTGTGCAGGGCTTTTCCTTCAGACTCTCTAAATACAGGGGATAGTCCTCCCCCAAAAGCTCCTCCATGGCCTGTTGATAGGCCTTGGGCAGATCCTTTTCCTTAATCATAACAGTATCTTTCTACAGCACAGGGACTGCCCCATGGCAGTCCCTGTGGTTATGGTCCATTTGCTCCATTTGGAATATTTGCCCCGTTTGGAATATTTGCTCTTTCTGGAACATTTCCTCCATGGGGCCCAGCTCCTCCATTTGGGCTCCCGCCCCCCAGCTCCTGGCGGTTTCTTTCCACCACATCATAAATATTGCGCAAAGAAGCATTCAGCTGGTTAAAGCGTTCCTCATTTTCCTTCATAGCTGCACTTACCAAATCTGAAACCCCCTTCAAAAGACTCTCTGTATAAAACAGAGCAGAATTTTGGATCTGGTAGGCATTGGCCTGGGCTGCATCCAAAATCTCATTGGCCCTTCTTCTGGCATCATCCACCTTGTCATTGGCTTCCGCATAGGCCTTTTGCATAATCCGGTGATCACTGATCAGCTCCCGGGAGCGGTCATCCACCTCCCTCATCCGTTTTTGCACTTCCTCCTGGGCTTTCTTGATGATTTCCTCCCCATCCTTTTGGGCTTTGGCCAAAATAACCTCCGACTGCCTTTTGGCATCCTCCATAATGGCTGCCTGATTGCTTAGAATCTTCTGGCTTTGTCCCACCTCCTGGGGAATTTCCTCCTTCAAATCAGAGATCAGCCGGTCCAGCTCCTCCTTGTTGACGGTAATCTTTGAGGCGGAAAATGCCTGGGGCTTGCAGCTGTTTACAAAATCTTCAATTTCCTTTATGATACCCTCGATTTTACTCATGGAATTCTCCTTTTCACAGTTTTTGTGTCAATCGATCCTTTATGGCCCTGGCAATATCCTCTCTGACAAAGGCGCTGATGTCCCCGCCATAGGCTGCAATTTCTTTCACAATACTGGAACTCAAATAGGAATACTTCAGACCTGTGCTTAAAAATACTGTATCCACATCCGGAGCAATGATCCGATTGGTGTGGGACAGCTGCAGCTCGTATTCAAAATCCGTAATCACCCGCAGTCCCCTGACAATAATGCCGCATTTTTGCTGCTGAACAAAATCCACCAGCAGACCGCCAAAGGCCATAACCTGCACATTGGGAACATGTCCAACCACCTTTTCAATCATTTTCACCCTTTCCGCAGGTGTGAAAAGAGGCGTTTTAGAAGAGTTGATCAAAACCCCCACCACCAGTTCATCAAACATTTTGGCGGCCCTTTCAATAATATCTATATGACCGTTGGTAATCGGATCAAAACTTCCCGGATAAATAGCCTTCTGCATGGAGCCCTTCCCCCTAGTATTAAGATTTCTTATGTAAAAATAAATGCTGATTATTCTTATACTGCTTGATTTTATCAATATTCCAATGCAGCAAAAGATCCGAGGGATCCATCTTTTTATCTGCCTCCACAATCACCAGAGTTTTCTCATCTGCCAGGGGAGAGTCTGCCAAAATATCCAGGCATTCCCTTTCCAGCCCCTTGTGATAGGGAGGGTCCATAAAAATAATATCAAAAACTCCCTCTCTTTTTGACATCCTCCGAAGCTCTAAAACCGCATCCCCCTTCAGCACCCGTGCTCTGTCTCTTAATCGGGTATGGGCAAGATTGTATTCCATACAATCCAGAGCTTCCTTGCTGTTATCCACAAAAACCGCCTCCAAAGCCCCTCTGGAAAGGGCTTCAATCCCAATGCCTCCGCTTCCTGCAAAAAGGTCCAAAAATCTGGCCCCCTCCACAGAAAAGGAAAGCATGTTAAAGAGGGTTTCCTTCACCATGTCTGCTGTAGGCCTGGTGATGTCCCCCTTGGGAGTCTTTAATAAAAGCCGCCTGGCCTCTCCTGCAATCACCCGCATCATGGTTACTCCCCTGAAGCCTGGGTGGGAGCATCTCCCTCTGCAGTGGGAGCCGGCTCCACAGAGGTAACCTCCGGCGCCGCCTGGGTGGGAGGCGGAGTCGGCTCTGTACCCTCCAACCTATAGCAAAGCACCGGATAGCCTGTGCTTAAATACTCAAAGAGTGTTTTTGCCACACTGGGCGGAAGGTTGATGCAGCCATGGGAGCCGGCGGTTTTATAAATATTTCCTCCAAACTTACTCCTCCAGGGTGCATCATGAAAGCCAATCCCCCTGTTGAAGGGCATCCAATAGGCCACAGGAGTGGCATAATTTTCTCCCTTTAAGGTGGCATTCCTTTGCTTATAGGTCAGGGCAAAGACACCGGGAGGGGTGGTCCATCCCCTGGATTCATTGCCGGATACAAAATCACTTTCTAAAACCTTCTGTCCGTTTTTGTATAAAAACATATGCTGGGCAGTCAAATTCACCTCCACATAGGAGTCTCCATAGTCGTTTTCCCCCCGGGAAGCGGCTCTGGAGGAATATTCCGGCTCCCTGTCTGTGGTGGTGCCCTCTAAAATCAGCTGCTTCAGGGCAGCCGCCTCCTTACCCTCATCTACCTTCCATCCATAACTGCCTCCCGCAATGGTGACGGTTTTTCCATAGGAGGTTTTCAGCACCACCGGCTTATTAATGGTGTTATAGGCCTTGGCAATGGATTTCACAAAATTGGCAATGCCTGTATTGGAAATGGACACGCTTCCGTCCTCCCCCACGCTGAGCCACTGGTGAATGGTATTGCCGTCCAGGGTTCCCACCTTTGCGTAGGTGATACGGGAGGAAATATATTTGTTCATCTGGGTCACAGTCTGATTCAAAGCCTCGTCATCACTGTAGATGGTAGGCTTTTCATACAGATCCCGCCCCACCTCATCCAGATTTACCTCCTCAAAAAGAGCCAGAATCTTCCGATGGATCAGAGCCTTGGCCGGATCTATGAGCAAAGTATTCCCCAGAACCTCCGGCACCACAGAATAACCGCTGCCTTCTTTAAATTCGGAAATCCTGGCATTCTCCGGAGCCACAAAATTCTCAGGCTTGAATGCATCCAAAGCCGATACCGCTGCCTCAAACCGATCCTCATCCAAGTCCAGCACCGTATCCATTTGAATGTCCACTTCCTTATTTAAATGCAAAATCCAGGCCAGGGGATTTTGCTGTGCAATCAAATCCTCCAGAGTGGAATCAAAAACATAATGGAGTCCCACGCTGTCCCCTGTAATATTCTGGGGATCACAATCCCTGGCAAGAATCCGGATGGAATACCCCATCACCTGGGAGCGGATGGCCTCCTTCACCTCCTCAGCGGTTTTATCCTCCACATTGATGCCGTTTATCACCGTATTGGGGAAAAATCTGCTCTTATATCTTGAGGCCTTCACTCCATAGGCTGTGAGCCCCCCCACAAACAGAAAAATAACCAGGGCGATAATGAAAACAGAAAGCTTCCTGGATCCCTCTTGTCTCTTCCTGCTTTTATGCTTGTTTGTACTTTCTTCCATAAAACTCCCTAAAACTTCCTCTATAGAAACGCTGATTCCATCAGTATTCTCTATAACACAATGTTTGCATACTGCTGTTTCCCATACTCTAACATTCTCTTCTCCAAAACCTCGCCCTCCTGGGGACGAAGGACAGCTCCCTCCAGCCAATCCACAGCCTCTCTGGCCATTTCAAAGGCCTCTGTATCCCGGTAAGGCTCGCCCAGGCCAAATTCCAGCTCTCCGCTTTGCGCCAGTCCGAAAAGCTCTCCCGGCCCCCGCAGCTTTAAATCCTCGGCAGCAATGTAAAAACCGTCGTTGGAGGTGCCCACCACCTCCAGCCGCTTTTTTGCAGCAGATGCATCCGAGGTTCTTACAAAAACAGCATAGGACTGGAGCCTGCTTCGGCCAACCCGTCCCCGCAGCTGATGCAAAGAAGCCAGCCCAAACCTTTGGGCATCTTCAATCATCACTACCGTGGCATTGGGAACATCTATGCCCACCTCAATCACAGTGGTGGACACCAAAATATCTATACTCCCCCCCGCATACCGGTTCATTATATCATCTTTTTCCCTTTGTTTCATCCTCCCGTGCAGGACTTCTATATTAATTTTTTTCGTCTTATTTTTTTCAGAAAAAAATGCCCGGAGTTTTTTGCTGTAATCCAGCACATTTTCCGCTTCTATGTTTTCACTTTCCTCCACCATGGGACAAATCACCATAGCCTGATGCCCTGCCTCGATTTCCTTAAGGATATGACCATAGGCCTTCCTTCGGTCTCCGGCAGAAATCACTGCATTTTTTATGGGGAGCCGTCCCCCAGGTTTTCCTTCCATGGAGGAAATATCCAGATCTCCATATAATATCACTGCCAGCGTTCTGGGAATGGGGGTGGCGCTCATCACAAGCACATGGGGGGTCTGCCCTTTTTGCTGCAGTTCCTGCCTTTGCCGCACCCCAAAGCGGTGCTGCTCATCGGTGATCACCAGTCCCAGATTGTAAAAGGCCACCTTTTCCTGTATCAAGGCGTGGGTTCCAATCACCAGGTCTGCCTCCCCCAGGCCAATGCGCTCCAGCTCCCTTTCACGCTCTTTTTTCCTCAGGGAGCCGGTGAGAAGGGCTAAGGAAGGAGGACTTGGCAGCGATGTGGTAAGCTTTGCCATATTTTCATAATGCTGTCTGGCCAGCACCTCCGTGGGCACCATAACACTGACCTGATATCCCTGGCGGATACAAAGGAGAGCGGCCAGCAGGGCCACAACGGTTTTCCCGGAACCCACATCCCCCTGCAAAAGCCGGTTCATCACCCCTCCTCCTTCCAGATCCCCCAGAATTTCCTCCAGTGCCTTTTTTTGGGAAGGGGTCAGGGCAAAGGGCAGGGCTTTATAAATCTGATCCAGATATTCTTTGTCCATGCAAATGGGACAGGGGGAAATTCTTCCGGTATTCTCCCGTTTTGCCCGGCGCATATAATATAAAAACAGAAAAAAGTCATCAAAGGAAAGCCTTTGTCTGGCTTTTTGCAGCCTTTCCCTGTTCTCGGGAAAATGAATATTTTCAAGAGCCTGGGTAAGATCCTCCAGAGAAAATTTTTGCATCAGTTTCTTGGGAAGGTATTCCCGTATCTGGGACCTGCAGCCTTGCAGGGCCTGGGCCACAGCCTTTGAAAGGCTTCCATTGCCAAGGCCCTTGGTCAGGGCATACACAGGGGAAAGGCTGCCCATTTTTTCCTGGTATTCCTCCCTGGAAAAGATCCGGGGATGCTCCAAAGACAGAACATTTCTTTTTCGGGTCAGTTTCCCGTCAAAAATATAGGGAGTATTCTGCTTCAAAACAGCCCCTACATAGGGAGAATTGAACCAGTACACCGGAATGGTATTTTGATAATCTGTGATCTTTCCTGCAGAGATTTTATAGTTTCCTGCAATACTGGTGCGGATGCTCCCCGCCAGTTCTCCCCCAATCACTGCCCGGCCCTCCGGCTGCCATTTTTCTATTTTCATGGGAGGCGGCCACTCCTCATATCTGGCGGGAAAGTGGATGATTAAATCCCACTGGGTCACAATCCCCAGCTTTTGTAAAAGAGCCCCTGTCTTCTTTCCCACTCCCTTGAGGTTTAATACCGAATCCTCCTTCATGCACTGTCCTTTCCTGCCTTCCTGGTTCCCTATACAGGGGAAAACCTGGGGGCATCCCCAGGTTTTCCCACTCCATTCCTATTTCCTCCCGAGATTATTCCACGGAAATAAAGTAATAATATACGGGCTGTCCCCCCTCCTGAAGTTCAAACTCCACCTGAGGAAGGGCCTGCCTGGCCTTGGCCAGCAGGGCCTGGGCCTGTTCTGCTGTCACATCCTGACCGTAGTAGAGGCTCACCAGCTCCGAATCCGCATCCGTCATCTTCCGAAGGGCTGCCAATACAATTTCCTCCAGCACTGGTCCCGCTGCAAGAACTCCTTGATCCCCCAAAGCCATAATGTCCTTTTCATGAATCTCCACCCCTTCAATGATGGTATCCCGCACTGCATAGGTAATGGAGGCAGTCTTTACCTTTTCCATCTCTGCGGTCATACTCTCCAGATTTTCCTGGGGGGTTTTGTCCGGCATGAAATTAATCATGGCGGTGATTCCCTGGGGAATGTTTTTGGTGGGCACCACAATCAACTCCTTCTCTCTGGAAAGCTTTGCCGCCTGCTGGGCTGCCAGAATGATATTTTTATTATTGGGCAATACAAAAATTCTGGCAGCATTAACCCTTTCCACTGCCTCTAAAATATCCTCGGTGCTGGGGTTCATGGTCTGTCCCCCTTCAATCACCGCATCAGCCCCGATTCCCTTAAAAATTTCTGCCAGTCCG
>CALISX010000295.1 GCA_938041725.1 uncultured Lachnoanaerobaculum sp. | reverse complement strand
ATTATTGTGTCCTCAAATAAGAGATGAAAATACCCAACTGCCAGTCTGAAACCGGTCTTTTCTTAAAGCTCTTGAGAGTGTCTTATAAAAACACAGGACAGGCAAGGGTATCCCCATGCCGGGGATCTGGCAACACCATAAATATGAGTCTTTGCAGCCCTTGTTTTTCCCATGCCTTTATGAGATAGAAACTGCCAAGCGCTTAAGAAAAAATGGTTGCCTTACAGGCCGGTGTACTGTGGGCAGATTCAGCCTAAAGTGCTGTCGTTGATGGCCTGCATGATGATGTCCGCATGAATCCGGTTGGCCGCTTGGCTGTTTCCAATGACAAGGGCAGCATTACACAGGTTGCTGATCATGCGGGGCGCTCCATCGGAGGCATTCAAAACGGCTTCAATGGCAGCATCTTCAAAAACAGACTCTGCACATCCGGCTTTTTTGAGTTTCCATTCAATGTAAGCACGTCCTTCTTCCTTAGAATAACCGTCTATGTTGTAATTCATGAGGATGCGTTGACGCAATGGTTCGTGGATGGAAAGTCCCAGTGTATTGTTTAACTGCGGCAAACCAACCAGAAGAATCACCGCCCGGTCTTTGGAATCCATCTCAAAGTTGAACAGAATTTTCAGGTCATTCAGAACCGCATTTTTTATATAGTTGGCTTCATCAATGATAATAACCGGGGTTTTGCGTTTATCCAAAGCCAATCGGTTTATCTCATCCTGAATGATATGAAAGTTTTCTGTTTTTCGGTAAGAGGCCTGTGCCCCCAGGGAAACGGCAAGATTCCGGTAAAAATCATTCACAGTAACTGTAGACAAGCTGGAATAAACCACCTTGTACAAAGATGTACTCAGGGTGGATGCCCATGAACGCACAAGTGTTGTTTTGCCCCGGCCAGGAGCTCCTGTGAGTACGCCAAACCCTTTTGTTTTTGCCAGATAGTCCAGCCGAAACTTTCCCTCCCTGTATTCATTGCCTTCAAAAAGGATTTCTTTGGAGTTCTTTAAAAAAGGATTAAATTCAAGTCCATAACGTGCCGTTAATTCCATTAGGCATCCCCTCCTGTCAGACGTACTTTATCCCGTTTTACCATGGAATTTTCCTGCTTGTTTAGTAAGCGAATCGGTGTGAGGGAGTCATCTGCTTCCACAACAAAGATTTTCTCCATATCGGGAGAATAACGCAAAGTAATGCGCTGTTTGGCAAAACGGTAATCCACTTCGTATTCTATCTGATCCATTACGATCACACAGTCAGCAGAAACCCGGCGTTCTGCCTCCAGAAGGAAGGAACTCTCAATCTGCTCATCCGTCAGCCTTCGAATCAGTTCCGGTTCCTGAAAGAAGCGCTCCTGTGGGGACAAACCCTTGAGAGAAGAATGAGAACGTTGATTATAGGAGCTGATATAGGTGGTGAGACTGCCCCCAAGTTCTTCCAGAGAATGAAAGTCCCGCATATCTAAAGAGGCCATCCATTGATCCTTAAGCGTGCGAAACCACCGCTCAATCTTGGCTTTCTGGGTAGGTGTATAGGGTTTGCAGTAGCTGATGACAGACCCAATCCGGGCAGCTAAAAGTTCCATCTGACGATTTTTATAGGCGGCTCCGTTATCAAAGTTAAAAATTTTTGGCCGTCCATACTTGGAAACAGCTGATTTCATGACGGTCATCAGATTGACAAAGGTATCGTTGAAAAAAACGTTAGCACCAAGCACAAAGCGGCTGGCATCATCAATCAGAGCGATGATATACACCCGGTGCTTTTTTCCATCCGGTGTTTTTAGATAGGGGCCCGAACTGGAGTCTCCACACCAGACTTCATTGATATGATGCCTTTCATAACGCCGCATATCCTGATTGACAGTAAGGCGTTCCTGCAAGGCAAGCTGGTTGATAAAGCGGCAGACTGTGGATTCAGAAATCTGCCCTGAACGAATGCTGCCATTGTCTTGCAACTGTTTGTAAATGGCGGCAGCAGACATTCTAGGGTACGTATGCTTAAGGTAGGAGATCTGCTCCCTTAAATCCTCATCAATCTTACGGCTGACACCGCAGTCGGAGCGTCCTGTGGGGATTAAGGCATCAAAACCGCATTTGCGGTAAGCTAAGTACCATTTTTCCAATGTCTTTGGGGAATAGTGTTTCATGGAGCCATCCGGTGCCTTGATTCCCTTGGCACAAGCAGCACGAAAGAAGGCACTCAGAGATCCAAAATCATCCTGGGTACCAGTAATCAGTGGTGCAAGGGCCGAATACCGCATGAGAGCGATTTCTTGTTTCTTTTCCTGTTTCATAACAAAGTCTCCTTCTTGTTTTCTTTGATTATAAGGAGAATCTGTCTCTGTGTCGGGTAAGGTTATGTGGTACAGCAAAAGAGCCGGTTTGTTGTTTTGATTGTTCTCGTTATGGATAATCTCAACACTCACAAACCGGCATCCTTATACAAG
>CALISX010000294.1 GCA_938041725.1 uncultured Lachnoanaerobaculum sp. | reverse complement strand
AAGCCCTAAACCGGGGATGGCAGGGGTTTTCCCTAAGGGATGTGGAAATCCTCTGCCAAAGGGGAGGAGGCTGTGCGGTGCGCTTACACCGGGAAGCGAAGAAAAGGGCGAAGGAAAAGGGAATTCACAGAATTTTGGTTTCTATTTCCTGCAGCCAGGAATATGTATTTTCTGCTGCAGTGGCAGAAGACGGGGAAGGAAGGGAAAATGACCTTAATTGAAGAGTTAATAGAAAAGGCCAGGGGATCCAAAAAAAGGGTGGCTCTGCCGGAATGCGAGGCAGACAATACTTTGCTGGCCGCCAGGCAGGTGTTGGACCGGGAGATGGGAACCCCGATGCTGGTGGGAGAACTCCAGATCATAGAAGATACTGCAAAAAGAACCGGAGTTTCTTTGGAGGGGATGGAAATTGTGGATATTTCCGACCTGGTGCAAAAGGAGGAGAGGATCCGCCGGTATTTGCAAAAGGACAGAATGCTTTCAGAAAAGGCCTGTAATAGAAAAATGAAAAGGCCTCTGTATTATGCCATGATTATGGAAGAAATCGGAGATGCAGACTGTGTGTTCTGCGGACATACCAGCACCACAGGAGAGGTGCTTTTGGCGGCCCAGGAGTGCATTGGTTTGGAGGAAAATGTGGATGTACCCTCTATCTTTGCCCTTTTGGAAATTCCGAATTTTGAAGGACCCCAGGGAAACCGTATTGTTTTTACAGACTGCGGTTTAAACCCGGAGCCTTCTCCCCAGGAGCTGGCCTCCATTGCCATTGCCAGCGCCGACAATGTGCAGGCCCTGATGGGATGGGAGCCAAGGGTTGCCTTTTTATCCTTTTCCACCTGCGGCAGCGGAACAGCAAAAAGTGTGGAGGTCATTCGGACCGCTCTGGAAATTGCCAGGGAAAGGCGTCCGGATCTGAAAATAGACGGAGAGTTTCAGTTGGATGCAGCCATTGATATGGCTGTGGCCAAAAAGAAGGTGCCCCATACCTCCTCTGTGGCAGGACAGGCCAATATTTTGGTGTTTCCGGAGCTTAATGCCGCTAATATTGCAGTGAAGCTGATTCAGCGCTTTGCCGGGGGCAGGGGATATGGCCATACCCTTTCTGGTTTTGCCGGGGCTGTGGCAGATTCTTCCAGAGGAGCAACGGTGGAGGAAATGGTGGGAGATATTGCCATGGTGATTTTGGCATCCCAAAGAAAGAAGGAGGAAGCATGAAGATCTTCACCCTTAGTCCCGGTTCCACCTCCACAAAACTGGCGGTGTTTTCGGAGGAACAAGAAATTTTCAAGGCCAATGTGGCCCATGACCCGGATAAATTAAAATCCTTTTCCCATATCAGCGACCAGCTGCCCTACCGGGAAGAGACCATTCTAGGGGAGCTGGCGCAGGCAGGGATTTCCCTAAAGGAAATGGATGCCTTTGCTGCCTACTCCGGGGGACTGGAAAGCATGGTGGGAGGAGCCTATCCTGTGAATGCCATGATTTTAAAACATTCCAGGGAAGGGCGCACCGTAAAGCATCCCGCCATTTTGGGAGCCCAGCTGATTGACGCCTTTTCTAAAAAATACGGTGCTCCGGCCTTTTTGTATAATCCCCCGGATGTGGATGAATTTGAAGATTTGGCCAGAATCACTGGAATGCAGGGGATCTACAGAGAAAGCCGGGTGCATGTGCTGAACCAAAAGGAGGCAGCCAGACGCTTTGCTGCAGAACTGGGGAAGCCCTATGGGGAATGTTCCTTTGTGGTGGCTCATGTGGGAGGGGGACTTTCTGTTACCGCCCAGAAAAATGGTTTGATCATTGACGGCAATGATGTTTTAAACGGGGACGGACCCATGGCCCCCAACCGTTCCGGTCAGGTGCCGGCAGTTCCATTGATTAAAATGTGTTTTTGCGGAGAGTATACCCAAAGGGAAATGATTGACAAGATTTCTAAAACCGGGGGACTGGTATCCCATTTGGGAACGGATAATACAAGGGAAATCGAAGAAAGGATTCAAAGGGGAGATGAAAAGGCAAAGCTGATCTATGATGCCATGGCCTATCAGCTTTCCAAAGCCATCGGTTCCTATGCAGCAGTGCTGGAAGGCAAGGTGGACGGCATTGTCCTGACGGGAGGGGTCAGCAACAGTGTTTATTTCACCCGGCAGGTAATGGATCGATGCCGCTGGATCGCCCCGGTGAAGGTATATGGAGGGGACTTTGAAATGGAGGCATTGGCCGCCGGCGTTTTGCGGGTGTTAAAGGGAGAGGAAACCCCTAAGGAGTACACAGGAATTCCCGTATGGAACAGGTTTCCCTGGGACTAAAATGATAATAGATGTTCGTAACATACATGGAGGAGATTTTTGATGAAGGTATTGGGCTTGTCTTTTGGAACGAAAAACGGAACCAACGATACGGTGTGTAAGGCTGCGCTTATGGGAGCGGCTGCAGCCGGGGCGGAAGTGGAATTCATCAACATGTTTATGCTGGACATTAAGCATTGTACCGGATGCTGTACCTGTGTAAAAACCCTTTTAAGCGGCAAGGGAAATATGTGTGTGCTTCGGGATGACTTTGACTGGCTCTTAGACAAAATGGCGGAGGCGGATGGCATTATAGTAACGGATCCCATTTTTGAAAAGGGGGCTTCCGGTTTGTTTCGAACCATTACAGACCGTTTTGGTCCCAGAATGGATCGGGGAAACAACATCATTGGCACCAAGGTGGCACAGGAAACCGGAGGAAAGCTTCCGGATCCCAGGTATTTAAAGGATAAGGTAATTTCCTATATTGCCGTAGGAGGCTCGGATTGGGGAACCAGAGTGCAATGCGACCATGCCATGCATGCCCTGACGCCCATGTGGAAGGTGATTGATAATGAATGGTTCAGCTGGTCCAAGGAATTTGTTATGAATGACGAGAAAATGGCCAGAGCCCATGAGATTGGGATCAATCTGGCCCAGGCTGCCGGGGATATGGAAAAGGCCAGGTACAAGGGAGAGCCTGGGGTGTGTCCCCACTGTCACAGCAGGAATTTCTATTTATACCCTGACAGCACCAAATGCTGCTGCGCCCTTTGCGGCATGGAGGGAGATATGGTGATCGAAGGAGGCAGGCTGGTATTTCAGTTTGCACCGGAGCAGCTGGAGCATGCCCATGATACTTTGCCTGGAAAATTCATCCATGGGGATGATATCCGCAGCATGGAAGGGCATTTTGCCCAGGTTCGTGCCACGGAGGAGTTTAAGATCCGAAAGAAAAAATACAATGACTTTATTACCTCTGCAGTAAGGAGCCGCACATGAAAAAACCTGGATTTAGAGAATTTGCAATTATCAATCTGGTAAACAATATTCCTATGGCCATTGTCATGTCCACCGCTGCCCCCCTTTTGGCGGGGCAGGGGATTCACTTGCCCACAGTGGCCCTCAATGTGGTTTTGGCTTTTATTCTGGCCTGTGTGATCAATGCAGTTCTTCCCATTCCAGCCATTGCCTTTGGAAGAAACTGATTTGATCAGTACCCCGGATCGGGGCCCGGTGCCGCCATCCATACAAGTCTCTGCATCGCTTTGATGCAGAGCAGAAAAGGCAAGAGGAGCTTCTGTGTAAAAATTCAGCATAATACTTGACAGACCATGAGAAGTAGAGTAGAATTCATTCTTGCAATACGTGTGTGTAGCTCAGCTGGATAGAGCACTTGGCTACGGACCAAGGTGTCGGGAGTTCGAATCTTCTCACGCACGCTAAGATATGACCTCAGCGCCTTTAGGTGCTGGGGTTTTCTTTTTTTAGCGGTGCCAGAAGCATCTGCACACATAAAGAAAAGGGGAGCTGGAAGGGTTGGCGGCTGGAAGGGGAAAAAGCCCTTCGGATAGGAAACAGAGGAAGAGGATGGATATTGTAAAGACGGTCAAATTGATTTTTGATTATATCGCAAGGGATGAGCAAAACCATGTGGAGGAGGTGAAGCGGGCCATTAATGAGGTCAGCCTCACCATCCGCCAGGGAGATTTTGTGGCAGTGCTGGGACATAATGGATCGGGGAAATCTACTTTGGCCAAGCATATGAATGGTATTTTGCTGCCCACAGAGGGAACAGTATATATTTCAGATATGGATACCCGTGAGGAAGGAGAGCTTTTAAACATTCGGAAAACCGTGGGCATGGTGTTTCAAAATCCAGACAATCAGATTATCGGGAATATTGTGGAGGAGGATGTGGCCTTTGGACCGGAAAATATCGGTGTCCCCACCCAGGAGCTTTGGCAGCGGGTGGATGAGGCCCTTTCGGCGGTGGGGATGACGGCCTACAGGCTGCGCTCCCCCAACCGCTTGTCCGGAGGGCAAAAGCAAAGGGTGGCCATTGCCGGCATTATGGCTATGCGCCCCAAGTGCATTGTTTTAGACGAGCCCACTGCCATGCTGGATCCTGTGGGACGCAGGGAGGTGCTGTCCACCATTACAGCGTTAAACAAAAGGGAAAATATTACGGTTCTGCTGATTACCCATTATATGGAGGAGGTAATCGGGGCGGACCGGATTTTGGTAATGGACAAAGGAAAGCTGGTTTTGGACGGGAGTCCAAAGGAAATTTTTTCCCAGGTGGAGATTTTAAAAAAGCTTCGTCTGGAT
>CALISX010000293.1 GCA_938041725.1 uncultured Lachnoanaerobaculum sp. | reverse complement strand
GATTTGCAGTACCAAGACTAAGCTCGTCCAAAGCTCTTTGTTGAACAGTTACGCCTTGATATACGTCAGCTACTACAGTTGATACGTCTTTGATACCGCGTCCTTCAAGAGATGCTTTTATCTCACCTATATAGTCTTTTTTAGGTGTGATGTCCATCTTTATTGTCCATTTGTTCTTAGTGTCAAATTTTTCGTCTATTTTAAATTCAACATATGAGTCTTGAGTCTTTACAACTGTAAGAGGATCGTATCCGCTGTCTTGAGTTATCTTTATGCTGTCCTTATCAATTGTAGCGTTGTCAAATACTATGTCGTACATATTGTCAGGAAGTAATGAGTTTTCGATTAACTCGCTAAGTTGTATTTCTACTCCTACCTTTGTATTTGCAGCTACTTCTTTTTTAGTTGAAGAGAAAGATGCTGAAAAGTCAGCTACTTTAGCTATGTCTATAGATTCTTCCTTGTCATTTGAGTTGATAGGAGTAGCGGCTACAGTTATATTGCCCTTAGCTACACTTCTTTCTACATCTATAACAGGTAGTATATAGAAGCTGTCTTCAGCATCTTTGCTTGTAGAAAGCTCAAATGTCATTATATTGCCATTTATAGTAGGCTTATATTTTCCGTTTATCATAGTTTTTTCGTTCCACTTGACATTTGACGGAAGTTTAAATTCAAATTTTGCCTTTTCGTCCCAGTCAGCTTTTGCATTTTCTTTAACTTCAATCTTACCTATTGTTTGGTCGGCAGTATTTCCGACGTTCATCATTTTTTCAACCTTGATAGTCTTGATACCGTCGGCAAATGCCATACCGCTCAACATAGTTGCCGTTACAGCCATAACGGACATTCCTGCAAAGAATTTTTTCATATTTTCCAATCCTTTCATTAATTATGTACTCGAAGTACAATAAAAAATACAAATAAAAAAGTCAATTCAATAATGGAAATTTCGATCTAAAAAATATAGACAGCCATAATGAAAAATTAATCTTTATTAGTTCAATAAGATAATAGGAACTAAAAGATTAAATACATAGCAGTTCCCATAAGATTTTTTTTTAGTTGAATATTTAACCGGAATGATATACTATTAAAAACAAATACATTAGCAGGAGGTAGATATGATCATTAAATTTCCGTTTGGAAAGGAAAAAGTAGAGTTGGAGCTGCCGGATTCCACAGCAGTTTTGGAGTCAAAGGCCGTGGAGTATATCCCCAAGGGAACCCAGGAGGAGCTGGTGCAGAAGGCCTTGGAAAATCCCATTGGCAGTGTTCCTGTAAGCGAGCTGGCCAAGGGAAAGAAAAAAATCGTTATCGTTACATCTGACCATACCAGACCCGTTCCCAGCAAGGTTACCTTGCCTCTGTACCTGAAGGAAATCCGTAAGTTTAACCCAGACTGTGAGATTTCTATTTTGATTGCAACCGGATTCCACAGACCCACTACTCCGGAGGAGATGGTGGATAAATTCGGCAAGGATCTGGTGGAAAAGGAACACTTTGTCATGCATGTATCTCAAAATGACGAGGATATGGTACATCTTGGCACCCTTCCCTCCGGCGGCAGCCTTTTAATTAATAAGCTGGCTGTGGAGGCTGATTTGCTGGTATCTGAAGGCTTTATTGAGCCCCATTTCTTCGCAGGATTTTCCGGAGGAAGAAAGTCTATTCTGCCGGGTATTGCCTCTCAGAAAACCGTTTTCGCCAACCACTGCTCCACTTTCATTGCTTCTGACAAATCCAGAACCGGTGTCCTGGATGGCAATTTAATTCACAAGGATATGCTGTATGCCGCAGAGCAGGCAAAGCTGGCCTTTATTTTAAACGTAGCCATTGATGCAGACAAGAAGGTGATTGCAGCCTTTGCAGGAGATCCGGTAAAGGCCCATGAGGAGGGCTGCCGTTTTGTAGGGGGGCTTTCTGCTGTGGATGGCGTGGATGCTGACATTGTGATTACCACCAATGGCGGCTACCCCCTGGATCAAAATATTTACCAGTCTGTAAAGAGTATGACCGCTGCTGAGGCCTGTGCCAAGCCTGACGGTATTATCATCGAAATGTCCAGGTGCAATGACGGACATGGCGGAGAGAGCTTCTACCAAACCTTTAAAAATGCCAAGGATGCCAAGGAAGTGGAGGACATGATTTTAAAGGTTAAGATGGAAGATACCATTGCAGATCAGTGGGAAAGCCAGATCCTGGCAAGGATTCTCAGCCGGCATCAGGTTTTATATGTGGCAGATCCCAGCGCCAAGCAGATTTTAGAGGATATGCATATCCAGTATGTTCCCACCCTGAAGGAGGCTTTGGAAATCGCTTTAAAGATCAAAGGAAAGGATGCTAAGATTGCAGCCATTCCAGAGGGTATTTCTGTTATTGTAAAGCCCCATCAGGCTTAAAATAATAGATTCATCTAAAAAAAGTCCCGACGATTCCATCCGCCGGGACTTTTTTAGGGAAACATGGATTCCATGTTTCCCTAAAAATAAAAGCTATGCCTTTAATTTCTTGAACTCTTCCATAAGCATGGGCATAATCACCATGGCATCCCCTACGATACCCACATCTGCCACTTCAAAGATGGGAGCATCCTCATCTTTATTGATGGCAACAATGTAATCTGCCCCTAAAATACCTGCAATATGCTGTACTGCGCCGGATACGCCGCAGCCAATATAAAGCTTGGGAGCCACAATCTTTCCAGACTGTCCGATCTGCTGGGTACGGGCCACCTCGCCGCTTTCTGTCACAGGACGGGTAGCACCTACAGCACCTCCCAAAACCGCTGCCAGATCCTCTGCCAGCTTTACTCCCTCCGGGGTGCAGATGCCTCTGCCGCAGGCCACAATAACCTGGGCCTCCTCCAGATTCACACTATCAGCAATCTCTGTTACACTCTCCTTCAGGATGGTGCGCAGATCCTTTACTGCCTCCGGGAATTCCTCAACAACCACTTCACATTCAGCAGCTGCTTCCGGCAGCTTTTTAAAGGCGCCGCTGGCTGCAATAGCAAGCTTTGTTTTGTCAGAGGCTACTTCCACCTCTCTTAAAACCGCACCGCCGTACAAAGCGATGGTAAAGCCCAGATCCTTTGTAATACCTGAAACATTGGGAGTAGATACCAGATCCAGCTTTGCTGCTGTATAGGCAAAAACATCCTTTGCCTGGGGGGTATTGCCTGCCAGCACAAGCGCCGGAGTATATTTTCCAATCACACCAGCCAGGGCCTCTCCATGGGACTGGATGTTATATTCCTTTAAATCCACCTTAATAATGCACTGTGCGCCGAACTCCTTCAGCACATTCTCTGTGCTTTCATCAAAGCTTCCCAGGAGCAGCGCACCAGCCTTGGCCCCTGTTTCCTTTGCCAGCTCCCTGGCCTTTGACAAAGCCTCTAAAGAGGCATTTACCGGAACCATACCATCACATTGGATGTATACCAAAATACAAGTTGATTCAGCCATAAAAACCTCCTATATAACCTTTGCTTCGCCAATCAGCGCCATTGCCTTTGCCAGAGCCTCTTCCGGTGTTTTCTCAACAATCTTAACCCCGGCCTGCCGTTTCGGTCTCTCGTAGGTGTTTTTCACCAAAACCTTTCCTGTATCCAAAGAAAGATCCGAAAGTACTTGAATTTCTTTCTTTCTGGCAGCCATTTTGCTCTTAATGGTGGCATATCTGGGTTCATAGGGAGGCTTGCTTACGGTAAGTACACAGGGAGTGGAGGTTTCAATCATCTCGTACCCTGTTTCTGTTTCATGCTTTCCAGTAATTTTATCCTGATACTCCACATCCACCAAGTCCGTAATCACCCCGGTTTGCAGGATCTGGGCCAGCATTACTCCAACCTGTCCGCAGGCAAAGTCTGTGGTTTCCTTTCCGCAGAATACTAAATCAAATTTAATATTCTTCTCCTGCTCCAATTTTTGAATTCCCTGGGCCAAAAGCTTGGCAATGGAATAGGAATCTGCATCCTGGAAATCATTTTGCAAAATCAATACTGCTTCGTCTCCTCCTACGGCCAAGCCGTTTTTCAAGGCAACCTTAGCATCCTCGTCTCCAATGGACAAAAGGGTAATTTCACCCCCTGTCGTTTCCTTCAGTCTGGCTGCCATTTCCAGAGCATAGGTATCAAAGGCATTTTCAATTTTCTCAATTCCGGCGGGGGTAAAGGCCTGTGCAGCTTCGTTGTAGCCCACTTCCACGGAATCGTCAAATACCTGTTTCATGCAAACCAGTATATTCATATATTTCTCCTTTATGCACCGGTTGAGAGTGCTGCCCCAGGGCAAACACTCTCAACCGGATTGTAAAGCCTTTATAAAGCTTTCTGTATGAAGTTTTATGCGATAATGTTGTTGGCGATAACGATTCTCTGGATCTCATTGGTTCCCTCAAAGATCTGGAAAATCTTAGCATCCCTGATCAACTTCTCAACCGGGTACTCTCTGGAATATCCATATCCGCCGAAGCACTGGATTGCGTCACTGGTTACTTCCATAGCAATGTCGCCTCCATAGCACTTAGCAATAGCAGACTCCATACTAAAGCTTACTCCCATGTCCATTCTGGTAAGTGCATGGGCAACCATCTGTCTGGCTGTCTCAATCTTGATCTCCATATCAGCAATCTTGAACTGGATAGCCTGGTTCTTAATAACGGGCTTGCCAAACTGTACTCTTTCCTTGGTGTAGGCAATGGCCTCTTCCATGGCTCTCTGCGCAATACCGGTAGCAATACATCCCATCCAGGTTCTGGCCTGATCCAGAGTCTGCATGGCAATCTTGAATCCCTTGCCTTCCTGTCCGATCAAAGCAGAAGCAGGAATACGGCAGTCATCCATTACCACATCACAGGTATTGGAAAGACGGATTCCCATCTTATCCTCATGATTTCCTGTGCTCAGTCCCGGGGTTCCCTTTTCTACGAAGAACATGGAAATGCCTCTAACACCAGCTTCTTTGTCTGTCATAGCGGTAATGCAGTAGAAATCAGCTACTTCACCATTGGTAATGAAGCACTTTCTGCCGTTTAATACATAGCTGTCTCCATCCTTAACAGCTGTGGTCTTTCCAGCACCGGCATCAGATCCTGCACCAGGCTCGGTAAGACAGAAGGCACCGAAACCACCATTCATAATAATCTCGCAGGCTCTCTTCTTCTGCTCTTCATTTCCTGCAATCAGTACCGGCTTCATGCCCAGGCCGCTGGCAGAAATTGTTGTTGCAAATCCAGCATCAGCCTTAGCCATCTCTTCCATAAGAGCAGCAATGTCAACCCTGGACAGGCCCACACCGCCGTACTCTGCGGGAACCTCTAATGCCGTATAGCCCTGTTCAATAGCCTTTGCATACATCTCCTTGGGCCACTCACCGCTCCTGTCAAACTCCTTTGCCTGCTCCCTTACTTCCTTGTCGCAAAACTTCTTAATGTCCGCCAATAAGTCCTTTGCCTCTTCTGAAATAATGTAAGCCAATCTAATTACCTCCTTCTTTATGCAAGTTATTTTCTGATGCTCCTCTTTGCTAAAAAACGCTATGCAGAAAAAACATCATAAACTTATAATAGAGTATAAGGTATTTGTATGGTATTGACAAGCCCATTAGTAAAATTTTCTCACCACTTTAAAATATTTTCTTACTGTGAGTGCGAAATTGAATTGCACTTATCAAAAATATCTATATCGTTTAACGTTTCTCCTGGTTGATATAAGGGATCAGCCCCCCTGCATGAATGATTTTTTGCATAAATTCAGGAAAGGCCTGGCCCTGATAACTCTTGCCCTTGGTCAGATCTGTAATGCGTCCGGTGTCAAAATCCACCTCCACCTCATCTCCCGCTTCAATATCCGCAGCCGCCTCCGGGCTTTCAATAATGGGAAGCCCTATATTGATGGCATTCCTGTAAAAAATCCGGGCAAAGGTATCTGCAATCACCACGCTGACGCCGCTGGTCTTAATGGCCAGAGGGGCATGCTCTCTGGAGGAGCCGCAGCCGAAATTTTTTCTGGCCACAATCATATCCCCCTTTTGCACCTGATGGACAAAATCTTTATCAATATCCTCCATGCAGTGCGCTGCGAGCGCCTTTGGGTCAAATGTATTGAGATAACGCGCGGGGATAATTACGTCTGTATCAATGTTGTCTCCGTAACGCCAGACCTTTCCCTCGAACATTACGCCACCTCCTCGGGGGCCGCAATCCGCCCCAGTATTGCACTCGCTGCCGCCACATGCGGACCTGCGAGATAGACCTCGC
>CALISX010000292.1 GCA_938041725.1 uncultured Lachnoanaerobaculum sp. | reverse complement strand
CTCCCAGGTTTTGGGATATCGTTTTTTTGATCTTTTAACCAGGCAAATTGAGGGGATTCATCTGGGGGGGAACTGCATCTCCCAAAGGGTTTTAAATTTTGATACACTAAGTTATCAAAGACAAAACCAGGCCTTGAAGCCGGGGTATGCCTTTGTCAGTACCCTGGAGGAAGGGGGAGCCCAGGAAGTGTATGTTCCCGTGGCCAGATCCAGAAAAAAGGGAGGGGAAGACAAATGATTATTGTGGATGTGAATGTTTTCATACTGGATAAGCTCTATGATTTTGAACTGAACGAAGAGGCCAAGGTACGGGAGGTGATTGAAGAAATTGTCCATATGGTGGAGCAAAAAGAAAAAACAGCCTTTACAGGAGACATTGGAGATATGGTATTGGTGGACAATTTTCGTAAGGATATTTTAAATCCGGATTACACCCTGGCCCAGCAGGGGATTGACTCCGGCTGGAACCTAAGCCTGGTATAGGGAGGGACTATGGGCCAGTTTGTAAGGGTGGATGTGTATGAACTGCAAAAAGACATCGACCGCCTGCAGGAGTCAAAGGAAGCCTTAAAGAGAGCCTTTGGGGAAACCGGCATCGGCGTGGAGAACCTGAGGCGGCAGTGGAAGGGAGAGGCGGCGGATCAATTTATGAATGGTTTTTTGCAGCAATCCCAAAAATACGAGGAAATACTAAGGGAGCTGGAGCTGCTGATCGAAAGGCTGCTCCAGTCCCAAAGGGACTATAAGGCGGCAAAGGATGAGCTTGGGCAGCTGGTGGATGACTTTCGTGTATAAAGGAGGGTTTGATGGGTGAATTAGAGGTTTGTACAGAAGGTCTTCGCCGGGAGGCAGAGGAAACCGTTTCAAATCTTCGAAGGTTAAAGGAAATCCTGGAGGAGCAAAGATCCATTATCAGAAAAATGGGGGGATATTGGAAGGGAGAGGGGTATGAGACTGCCACCAGGGCTTTCAAAACTCTATCAGAAGAATTTTCCCAGGGATTGGGTCAGCTGGAAGAGATTCCTGAGAGGCTCTTTGCCATTGCCCAGCTGTATGAGAAAGCGGAGCAGTCCAACGAGGAAAGGGCTTCCCGGCTTCCGGATTCCATTTTGGATTAAAGGAAGGGGAAAGGAGAATGTATGGTCTACGATCAGGAGGCATACCATACCCAGCAGATTGAGATGCAGTACAGGGAGGTGATGCAAAAGGCGGATCGTCTGGAGGCCTTGGCCAACAAGCTGTCCAGAAAAGCTGCCAATGAAACCAGAAATTTATCAGATGATATCCGCAGACAGTGGGAAGGGGAGGAGGCAGAGGTATTTTTAAGAAAATCCTCCCTTGTGGAATCCGAAATTTCCCAAACAGTAAAGGGCATTAG
>CALISX010000291.1 GCA_938041725.1 uncultured Lachnoanaerobaculum sp. | reverse complement strand
CCCAAAAACCAGGATAAATTCCTCAAAATGGAGCTGTTCCTTTAAATAATAAAAGGCTCCCGCCGTTCCCAGAGGCTCCTTTTCCTCAATATAGGTAATATGGAGGCCAAACGCTGCTCCGTCCTGAAAGTATTCCCGGATCTTTTCCCCCAAATAGCCGATAATCAGCACAATGTCTGTAATGCCGTACTCCCTTAATCTCTCCATCTGCCACTGTAAAATCGGCTTTCCCTCCATTAAGGCCATGGGTTTTGGAATCTCATTGCGGGTAATGCTGGCCAATCTGGTCCCCTTGCCCCCTGCCATAATCACCGCCTGTTTTAATTTATCCATTCTGACGCATCCTCTCTTCTATTTCCTGGAGGGTGGGGATCCCGGAGATGCCCCCTCTTTTTTCAATGCAAAGGCTGGCCGCCGCATTTCCATAGCGGGCAATGGTATACAGCTGCTTTTGGCTGGGCTGGGCAATATCCACCTTCTCCAGCACAAATTTTGCCAAAAGACCGCCCCAAAAGGCATCCCCGGCACCGGTGGTATCCACCACCCTGGCCATAAAACCGGGCACCTCCACATATCCTTCCTTGCAAACCACCAGCGATCCCTTGGAGGACTGGGTTACCACAGCGATCTTAACTCCGGAAGCCACCAAAAACTCCGCTGCCTTCAGGGGATCCTCATGGGGCGTCAGCAGGGCGGTTTCCTCATCGGAAATCTTCATAATATCCGCAAAGGCTGTCATGGAGCGCATCATTTCCATGGCGGCCTCCTGGGAGGGCCAAAGGGGAGCCCGGTAATTGGGATCATAGGAAATGACGGCCCCTGCCTCCTTGGCCAGCCTTACCGCCTCAAAGGTGGTGCTTCTGGCAGGCTCATCCGTCAAGGACAGAGAACCCACATGGAAAACTCTGCAATTGGACAGAATCTCCCGATCCAGCTCCTCCGGCAGCAGCCTGGTATCCGCCCCGGGCTTTCTGGCAAAGGAAAAATTCCGCTCCCCCTCAATGGTGAGGCTTACAAAGGCCAATGTGGTAAAATAACCCGGGTCCGTTATCAGACCCATGGTATCAATTCCCGTACTTTCCAGTACGGAGCGCAAAAACTCCCCATGCATATCCTGGCCGATTTTCCCCATAAAGGCGCATTTTACTCCAAAGGCCGCCGCAGCCGCCAGCATATTGGCGGGGGCTCCCCCCGGATTTTGCTCAAAGAGCCGCATCCC
>CALISX010000290.1 GCA_938041725.1 uncultured Lachnoanaerobaculum sp. | reverse complement strand
GACGCCCTTAGGCGGCACGAGAATGCGAATACCTGTCAGCAGCACGCAAGCTGCTCTGCAGCGGAGTGTTATGTTAAACTTTTTGGCAGAAGCGCTGGAGTTTGTTTGAGCAAAAGGAGGTAAGAGATGTTAGCAGGAGTTAAAAAATATGCAGGGATATGTTTTGTATTGATGTCCTTGACGGCTTTTTCCTTCCCCTGCCAAGCCGGGACTGCCTGGGAGCCGGAGGATCCTTCTGTTAGAAAGGCAGCCAATGACCTGGAGAATGGAAACTGGGGGATGATGACTCCGGCCCAACAGGCAGAGGTGACGGCGGCAATTGATGCTTGGATTGCCCAAAGCGGTGTGAATTTGATGTCTGACTATGAAAAAACAATAGAGATTCTTTCCTGGCTGGCAGGCAAATGCCAGTATCAGGTAGGGAATGACTGGGAAAATGCCACAGCCTACAGCGTCATTATCAATGGCAGGGCTCAGTGCTCCGGGTATGCGGACGCTTTTTTGCAGACAGCCAAGCGGGCCAGATTGTCGGCACGGTATGTACACAATTCCATCCACGCCTTTTGTATTGTGTCTGTAAACGGATCCTGGTACTATGTGGATCCAACCTGGGTAGATGACAATTCCAATGTTACTGGAATTGAAACCTTTATGAAGGCAGGAATTTCCCAGAGGGAGGCCTATCGGAACTTCCAGAAATCCCTGGACTGGGAGTATACCTTTTTTAATGAAGGAGATGTGGCAAGCTATGGAGCAACCATTCCTGTGTGGGAGGGAAATCGGCAGCATTTTTACAAGTGCCACAGTAATGCCAATGTTCCCGTTAGCATATTGGGAGGAGAAAACTTGAGAGGAAACATTGGGGCGTACTTAAACAGGGAATTTTCCAATGTGACAGTACATCAAAATCTTTTATCCTATGAGGTGCTGCCGTCTGTAACAAGCACATATAGGGCAAATGGGGAGAAGGTAGATCTGGGGGAGAATAATGGGGTGTTTGATCCCGATGCGGTGGAAGCTCAGCAAGAGAGCAGCGATATCAGTCAAGACCCTGTTAACCAAGGCGGTGCCTCCCGGGGAGGAGGCCGGGTGGTGAGATAAAACCACTGGGAGACGACTCCCGGCATTTGGTAAGACTGTAAAGTTTTCCGGCTAAAAGACTTTTCTGCAGAAATATGGATGAAGGGCTGTCCCCTTATGAAGGAAGTAATACTAACCGGCCTTCATAGGGGACTTTTTTGATATAAACTGTAAAAAATATTTTGCGTTGATATCAAAGCCTCCGGCAGATGCACAGGTTTTTGCTGTAGAAAAGCGAATGCGGAAGTTAATAGATTGGAGAAAAAAGATGCATAAAAATAGAAAAAAAGAATAGTTAATATAACAGTATTGCAACAAAGTGAAATTGAGTTATACTTTTAATAATAAGAAAAAATTAATATGTCTTAAGATAAACGATATGGAAATGAAAAGGAGATTTTATGATTAACTTTACCAACCATCCCTACACCATGTGGGATGAAGAGCAAAAAAAGGCAGCCAGGGCCTTTGGTGAAATCAAGGAGATTCCCTTCCCGGCGGTGGATCCTGCTGCCACAGAAGAGGAGGTGGATCGTTTGGCCGGGGAGTACAAAGAAAGGATTCTGGCTCTCCATGACCCGGTGGTGCTTGTGCAGGGAGAATTTACCATGTCCTTTCGTTTGGTGCAGCTTTTGAAGGAGGAGGGTTTACAGGTGGTGGCAGCCTGCAGTGCCAGAAATGCAAAGGAATGGAGGGACGAGGAGGGAAAATATCACAAAGAGATGGGATTTGAGTTTGTGCAGTTTCGGAGATACTAAAAAGGATAGGACAGATTGACATGGAGGAGAAGAATCTATGAAAAGTATAATATTATTGGCCATGAGTACATTGAATGCCAATGTATTTTCGGATAAACCGGGAGATGATTTTTCGGTTACCAACGAGGAAGATATTATAATTAAAGACTGCAAATCCCAGTTGGAACCGGTGGTTCGGTATTTTCTAAGGGATAGCCAGTGTTCGGAGCAGGTGGAGGTATTAATGCTTTGCACCAGACAGACATTGGAGATCGCCACGAATGATGGCGGAATGAAAGACAAGGATGCCGAGGGGAAAGAAGTGGATCAAGTCAGTGCGGTTACGTTTTTGATGGATCGAATCAATAAATGTACAGAGAGAGGAGAAAAAGAAATTACGTACAAGGCTTTTCCTCTGTACCGGGAAGGGACGGATAAACATCTTCCGGAAATAAATTGTGAAAAAGTTTTGTCTAAAACGGAGAAGAATGCCTTGGAGTATGTTGAAGCTTACCCGCCGGATTATCTTTCTGGAATAAGAGAGGTTATTAAAAGAGTAAGGGAAATCGTAGAGGAGAATAAGCAAAAAACCTCTTTTTATATTGTAACTCATGGTGGCTTTAGAGACGTGGTGCTCTCTCTAAATGCTATTATCTCATTGTTGGATGGGGAGGGAATAGAGCCTACCAAAATCTGCGGAGCCAAGACTTGCCCTCC
>CALISX010000289.1 GCA_938041725.1 uncultured Lachnoanaerobaculum sp. | reverse complement strand
CGAAAACATTCTCCATCCGGCAAAGCAAACTCCTGAATACGGTTCATCGCATTATAGTTTAACCTGGTAATACCTCCCCCAAAGTCTTCAAACAAAGAGACTTTTCCGTTAGCAGTGTATTCATATCTGCAGGAGTTTCCCAAGGCATCCCTTACCTTTACCAACAGATCCTGACTGTTATAAAAAAATTCTGTCTGGTTCCCTTCTCCATCAATACTGACCTTTACACGGTTTAGGGCATCATATACATATCCCGTAACTGCCCCGTTTTCCCCTTCGATACAGGATACATTTCCCCTTTCATCATAATAAATTTTCCGGACGGAATGATCGGGAAAGATTATGGTAATGTTTTCTTTCTCCCCCTTTTCTCCTGTATAGGCCAGTTGGATGACCTCCCCCAGAGCATTCTTTTTTTCTATCAGCCGCCCTCTTTCATCATAGATGTATCTTTCAATTTCTTCTTCATCCCGATAATAGGCGGTTATATTCCCCTTCTCGTCATACGCCATCCCCTCCGTTTCTCCATCTGGGTAGATACACCTAGTCAGATTTCCCCTATTGTCATAGACATAGGCTGTAGTATTCCCCTTTGGATCGGTATAGGAGGTTAAAAGATTCTGATTATCATAGGTAAAGATTTCCCGTTCTCCTCCATACTGACTCTCAATATTTCTAAAATTTCCATCATGAACATGCACTTCCAGATTTTTATTCTGATTCGTAACAAACGTACGATCAGTATCATACACATACCGTATGATACCTCCGTCAGCAAACCTCTGCTCCTTTACCCTGTCGGCACCGTCATACAGATTTTCTAAAACATCGACTCCCCTGGGATTTTTTATTTTTACCAAAAGCTCGTTATCATAGAAATATTCATAGGTTTTTTGCCCGTTACTATATACCTTTCCCAGTTGACCACTTTCATAACTGTATCCGCTTTTCCTTCCGGTATGATCTGTTACCTCACTGAGTCTTCCATTTTCATTGTAGAAAAAGCTTAAACTGTTTCCTGCACCATCAGATATCCTAAACAGTTTTCCTGTCTTGTCGTAGGAAAGACTAGCCCCGGTTCCGTCCTGTCTTTCCAAACGCAAAAGTTTCCCTTCCTCATCAAAAAAATAGAGTAGTCCCTCCCTATCACAATATTCAAATCCGCCCTTTATTTTCTGCAAGCGATTGAAATCATCAAAAACAGAAAGAATTCTTCCTGTGTCATCCAAAAGATAGGCTTCATCCTGCCCATCTGCTAAGTGTAATACATATCCGTTTTCTTCCTGACTGACAGATATTTCATAGCTATGCCGCCATCCTTTTCCCAAAACGCTGTCTTTTCTTTCCCGGCTGTTATAGGAACGTACAAAACTAAGAGAAAATTCGGATTGAATATGGAGATCCTCTTTGGCATAGGTAAAGTTTCCGGTATTGGCATTTACAGGATCCCCGGTCATAGCACAAAGAGCCCCCCTGGCTCCCTTTAAAAAATCTTCCATACTATGATTTTTCATCAGGTTCTTGAGTAAATCATTCCATGAAGCAAAGGCAGGACCGTTTTTTTCCAGCATCCTGGAGATTAATCTATAGATTTCTTCCTTTAGCTCTTCTTCACCAAACTCTCTATGAACCGGCACTGCATTATTTCTTACACGATTTAAAGCATTGGAATAAGCTACACCGTAGCCTCCATCAGGATTTTTGGTAATAGCCACCCCTGCACAAGCTGCCAGTCCACCCATCAGCTTCAGCATAAGCAAATCTTTTTCTGTGGGTACTCCTGCTGCAGCCGGCAAAGCCCCCAGCATCTGGGGAAGCAGTCTTTCAAAATCCTTTGACATATCCTGATAGGGCTCTTTCAGGTCTTCCCATGTCTCTGTTTTTTTCCCCTGAAGCACCACTTCCCTGGCTGCTATATTCACATCTCTGTTTAACTTTATGGAACTTCCCTTTATCTTTTTTCCCATCCGGCGCTCCTTCCCACTATCCTTGGTACCTTAATCCATCAGCTTTCTATTTTTTTAATTCTCCCATATACTCCCCAGCCAGAATTAACAGTTCCTTATCGTCTCCAATTACTTTCTTTACAGCTCTTTTCCAAAGAACAGTAATAATATCCTCATACCCCCTTAAAACAAAGCGTATTCCTTCTTCCACCTCATCCTCACGGAGTCCTAACCGTCTGCCCTTACTTCCCATAAGAGCTTCCCTGATGGAAGCAGCATCCTTTTTCATG
>CALISX010000288.1 GCA_938041725.1 uncultured Lachnoanaerobaculum sp. | reverse complement strand
TCGTGGATGTGGACCCGCAGGGGGATTTGACAAAGATGCTGGGCCAGCGCAAGCCCCATGAGCTGCCGCTGACTCTGGCAAATAAGATGAATGACGTCGTAACAGGTATCAACGCTGCGGAGCACCCGGAAGTTATGCACCATGCGGAAGGCTTTGATTTCATCCCGGCCAACCGGATGCTCTCTGCCGTAGAGGTAGGACTTGTAAACGTGATGAGCCGGGAAACCGTGCTGCGGCAATATCTGGACACCGTAAAGAGGGATTACGACTATGTACTGCTGGATTGCCGCCCATCTCTCGGTATGCTGGTCATCAACGCCCTGTCTGCCTCGGATTACGTTCTGATTCCGGTGCAGGCGGATTACCTCGCGGCGGAGGACATGACGGAACTGATCAGCACGGTACAGAGCATCAAACGGCAAATCAATCCCAAGCTAAAGGTGGGCGGTGTGTTCCTGACAATGGCAAATGAGAGCAACTTCCGCAGGGACATCGTGAAATCCGTCCGTGAGAACTTCGGTAAGCACTTGCCCGTGTTGCAGACCGTTATTCCCTCTACTGTGCGTCTGGCGGAGATCAGTACCGCAGACAAAAGTATCTTTCTGCATGAGCCAAGAGGGAAAGCTGCGGACGCTTACCGCAGTCTGGTGAAGGAGGTGATGAGCGTTGGAGAAAAAGAGCGCAGCCGAGCTTCTGACCTTGGTAGATGATCTTTTTACCACGCAGGCAGAACGGGATGAGGCAAAACGGGAAACGGTAAAAAGTATTCCCATTTCAGAGATCAGCGACTTTCCAAACCACCCGTTTAAGGTGCGGATGGACGAAGCCATGATGGAAATGGTAGAAAGCGTAAAGCAGTACGGTGTGCTTGTTCCGGCGATGGTACGGCTCAAGCCGGAGGGCGGCTATGAGATGGTGGCCGGACACCGGCGCAAGCTGGCCGCAGAACTGGCACAGCAAACGGAAATCCCTTGCCTTGTTCGTGACCTCACCGATGATGAGGCTGTAATTATCATGGTGGACAGCAACTTGCAGCGGGAAAAGATTTTGCCGTCGGAGAAAGCATTTGCTTACAAAATGAAGTTGGAGGCCATGAAACGGCAAGGACAACGGACAGATTTAACTTCTCGCCCAGTGGGCGAGAAGTTGTATAGTGTAAATGAATTAAGCAATGAAACCCCAGACAGCGCAAGGCAGATACACAGATATATCCGCTTGACCGCCCTCATTTCGCCATTATTGGATATGGTGGACGAAGGCAAAA
>CALISX010000287.1 GCA_938041725.1 uncultured Lachnoanaerobaculum sp. | reverse complement strand
CTCTGCTGTGGTAACAGGATTGATTCTGGCCCTGAATATGCCTCCCCAGATCCCCGTTTGGATTCCGGTGCTGGGCGGCATTTTTGCCATTATTGTGGTAAAGCAGCTTTACGGGGGACTGGGACAAAACTTTATGAATCCGGCCCTGGCTGCCAGATGCTTTTTGCTGATTTCCTTTGCCGGCAGCATGACCAATTTCAGTTCTGCCAGGATGGGGTACGATTCTGTATCCACCCCCACCCCCATGGCTCTTTTAAAGGCTACGGGCATTGAACGGGCCCTTGGCGGGGCAGCCGAGGCCCAGCAGACTTTTTCCGGCACCTACCGGTTTGTGGATATGTTCCTGGGAAGGATTCCGGGAACCATTGGAGAGGTTTCCACCCTCTGTCTTTTAATCGGAGCTTTGTATCTGGTGGTGCGCAAGGTGATTTCCCTTCGGATCCCCTTGATTTATATTGCTACAGTGGCAGTATTTGCCTTTGTGTTCGGAGAGCATAATCCATCCTATGTGCTGGCCCATATATTAGGCGGCGGCCTGATTTTCGGTGCCTTCTTTATGGCCACAGACTATGTAACTTCTCCGGTCACCAAAAAGGGGCAGATTGTCTTTGCCATATTTATCGGCCTGTTAACCGGGCTCTTCAGGATTTTCGGAGGCAGTGCAGAGGGTGTTTCCTATGCCATTATCATCGGAAATATCGTGGCCCCCTTAATGGAAAAGCTGACCTTGCCGAAAGCATTTGGAAGGGGGAAGAAAGCATGAAAAAGGGCGGTTTTATAAAAGACGCATTGGTATTATTCATCATTACCCTGATTTCAGGTCTTTTGCTGGGGGCAGTGTACGATATTACCAAGGCCCCTATTGAGGCGGCAGAAAACAAGGCCAAGCAGGCAGCCTATTTAAAGGTATTCCCGGAGGCAAAGAATTTCGAAGAAAATCCTGCGGAAACGGAGAAGATTTCTGCCATGGCAGAGGAGCTTTTAAACCAGGGCTTTGGCAATGTGCTCATCAATGAGGTGGTTACGGCCAAGGACAGCGGAGGCAATACTGTGGGACGGGTGGTTACCAGCACCTCCAAGGAAGGATACGGGGGAAATATCAAGGTGTCTGTGGGCATTGACGCAGAGGGCACCATTACCGGCATTACCTTTTTAACCCTGGCTGAGACACCGGGTCTGGGTATGCGGGCTCAGAATGAATCCTTCTACGGCCAGTTTGCCAACAAGAAGGTGGAGAAGTTTTCCGTAACCAAAACCCCTGCGTCCTCCGATGACCAGATCAATGCCATCAGCGGCTCCACCATCACCAGCAATGCGGTAACCAATGCGGTGAATGCAGCCCTGTATTTCAACAAAGCCTTGAATCAGTAGGAGGGGAAGATGAATAAATATACAGAACGCTTGTTTAATGGACTCTGGAAGGAAAATCCCACCTTTGTGCTGATGCTGGGTATGTGTCCTACTTTGGCTGTAACCACATCCGCCATCAATGGTATTGGCATGGGACTTTCCACCACAGCGGTTTTGATGTTTTCCAATTTGATTATTTCCCTGCTTCGGAAGGTCATTCCGGACAGGGTGCGGATTCCTGCTTTCATTGTGATTGTGGCCTCCTTGGTTACAGTGGTACAGCTTTTGATGCAGGGATTTACGCCGGCGCTGTACAGTGCTTTGGGTATTTATATTCCCCTGATCGTGGTAAACTGTATTATTTTGGGACGGGCCGAAAGCTATGCCTCCAAAAACGCACCAGGGGTGTCCTTTGCTGACGGACTGGGCATGGGACTGGGCTTTACCTGTTCCCTGACTTTGATCGGCCTGTTCAGAGAGCTGATCGGATCCGGAGCAGTCTTTGGTTTTCCTTTGGCCTTCTTCCCGGAGCAGTTCCATATCTCCATTTTTGTACTGGCACCCGGGGCCTTCTTTGTTCTGGCCTTTATATGCGCTTTGCAAAATTACTTAAAGGCTCCCAGCGCCACCAATGTTCCCAAGGAGGAAACGGGCTGCGGCGGCTGCACGGCCTGTGCAGGAGGTGCACCCTTGGAAGAGAAGGGAGATTCTGCAGCATCTAAGAAGGAGGAGAAAGGCTGATGACCAATTTGATTTTAATATTAGTGGGGGCTGCCCTGGTAAATAATGTGGTACTGAGCCGTTTCCTGGGCCTGTGTCCCTTTTTGGGCGTATCTACCAAAACAGAGACCTCTGCCGGCATGGGTGCTGCGGTTATCTTTGTTATCGGTCTTTCCAGCATAGCAGCCAGTTTGATTTACTCCTTCATTCTGGTTCCCTTAAAGCTGGAGTATCTGCAGACCATTGTATTTATTCTGGTGATTGCAGCGCTGGTGCAGTTTGTGGAAATGGTATTAAAGAAGAATATGCCCTCCCTCTATGAGGCTCTGGGTGTATACCTTCCCCTGATCACCACCAACTGTGCAGTGCTGGGTGTGGCCCTGGACAATGTGGCCAAGGAGTATAACTTTTTGGAAAGCATTATGTACGGTATTGGCACCGCTGGAGGCTTTGCCCTGTCCATTGTGCTTTTGGCGGGTGTGCGGGAGAAGATTGAGTTCAATGACTTTCCCCATGTGGTAAAAGGAATGCCCATTGTGCTCATTACAGCAGGCCTTATGGCCATCGCCTTCTTCGGTTTTTCAGGTCTTATATAGGAGGCAAATATGGGAATGACAGCGATTATGATTGCCGCCGCCGTGGTGGGCATTGTAGGTATTTTAATCGGACTTTTGCTGGGGGTAGCCAGTGAAAAGTTCAAGGTAGAGGTAAATGAAAAGGAAGTGGCAGTAAGAGAGGCGCTTCCGGGCAACAACTGCGGCGGCTGCGGCTATCCTGGTTGTGACGGACTGGCCAAAGCCATTGCCAATGGGGATGCGCCGGTGAACAAATGCCCGGTGGGAGGCGCTCCGGTGGCTGCCATCATCAGTGAAATCATGGGAGTATCTGCAGAGGATTCACAAAAAATGGTGGCCTTTGTAAAGTGTAAGGGAACCTGTGATAAAACCAGGCAGGACTATACCTATTTCGGCATCTCCGACTGCAACTCCGCCATGAGCGTGCCGGGACAAAGCGGCGGGAAGTCCTGCAGCTACGGCTGTATGGGATTTGGCTCCTGTGTCAAGGCCTGCGAATTTGACTCCATTCACATTGTGGACGGGATTGCCCTGGTGAACAGGGAAACCTGTGTGGCCTGCGGAAAATGCGTGGATGCCTGCCCCAAGAAGCTGATTGATCTGGTGCC
>CALISX010000286.1 GCA_938041725.1 uncultured Lachnoanaerobaculum sp. | reverse complement strand
GCCGCCATTGCCACAGAGGTGAAAGTGATTGAAAAGCTGCGCTCTGAGGGCAAGGAGAAGTACCAGCTGGGACGGGAGGGATTTTTAAAGGAAGCCTGGGCCTGGAAGGAAGAATACGGCAGCCGGATTGTTCATCAGCTCCAAAGACTGGGGGCCAGCGCAGACTGGGACAGGGAGCGCTTTACCATGGATGAGGGCTGTTCCAAGGCGGTAACAGAGGTATTTATCAAGCTCTATGAACAGGGCTGTATTTACCGGGGAAATAAAATCATTAACTGGTGCCCCAAGTGTCAAACCACCATATCTGATGCAGAGGTGGAGCATGTGGAGCAGGAGGGACATTTTTGGCATATTCAATATCCCATAGAGGGGGAGGAGGGCTTTGTGGAAATTGCCACCACTAGACCGGAAACCCTTTTGGGAGATACGGCAGTGGCTGTGCATCCCCTGGATAAGCGGTATGCCTCTTTGGTGGGAAAGCATTTGATTTTACCCTTGGTGGGCCGGAGAATTCCTGTGATTGCCGATGAATATGTGGACAGAGAATTTGGCACCGGCTGTGTAAAAATCACCCCTGCCCATGATCCCAATGACTTTGAGGTGGGGCTGCGGCATAATTTGGAACAGATCAATATTATGGGGGACAATGGCGCCATTTCTCTTCCTGGGTCAAAATATGACGGGCTGGACCGGTATGAAGCCAGGGAAAGAATTGTGGAGGATCTAAGGGTCCAGGGACTGCTGCTGAAAACCGTGCCCCATGTGCACAATGTGGGCCGGCATGACCGGTGCAAAACAGTGGTGGAGCCATTGATTAAACCCCAGTGGTTTGTGGCCATGGAGGAGCTGGCCAAGCCTGCCATGAAGGCCATTGAAACCGGAGAATTAAAATTTGTGCCGGAAAGCTATGCAAAAACCTATCTCCATTGGCTGGAAAACATCAGAGACTGGTGTATTTCAAGACAGCTTTGGTGGGGACACCGCATCCCTGCTTATTACTGTAAAAGCTGCGGGGAAATTACCGTAGGCCGGGAAGCGCCCAAGGTTTGTCCGGCCTGTGGCGGAGCAGAATTTACCCAGGAGGAGGATACTTTGGATACCTGGTTTTCCTCTGCCCTTTGGCCCTTTTCCACTCTGGGATGGCCAAAGGAGACCCCGGAGCTTGCCTATTTTTATCCTACGGATGTGCTGGTGACAGGATATGATATTATCTTTTTCTGGGTGGTGCGCATGGTGTTTTCCGGATATGCCCAGACCGGGCGTTCTCCCTTCCATACGGTGCTGATTCACGGCTTGGTGCGGGATTCCCAGGGCCGGAAAATGAGCAAGTCCTTAGGGAATGGCATTGACCCTTTGCAGGTCATTGACCAGTACGGAGCCGATGCCCTGCGGATGATGCTGATGACCGGCAATGCCCCAGGCAATGACATGCGGTATTTTGAAAAAAAAGTGGAGGCCTCCAGGAATTTTGCCAATAAAATCTGGAACGCCGCCCGTTTGATTATGATGCACAGGGGAGAGGAAAAGGTCTGTCCCCCGGATACAGAGGCCCTTTTACTGGCGGACCGGTGGATTTTAAGCAAAACCAATGGCTTGATCCGGGAGGTAACGGAGAATCTGGAAAAATACGAGCTGGGGATTGCCCTGGCTAAGATCTATGACTTTGCCTGGGAAGAATACTGTGACTGGTATGTGGAAATGGTGAAGGTCAGACTTTGGAATCCGGAGGATCCGGGAAGAAATGCGGCCCTTTGGACTTTGCAGGAGGTTTTAAACCAGATATTAAAGCTGCTCCATCCCTATATGCCCTTTATTACAGAGGAGATTTACTGTAATTTAAACGAAGAAGAGGAGAGCATTATGATTGCTCCATGGCCCCTTCCCAAAGAGAATTTTGCTTTCCCCAGGGAGGAGGAAAAAACAGAGCTGATTCGTTCCGGGGTACGGGCAGTGCGGAATATTCGCACCTCTATGAATGTACCTGCCTCCCACAAGGCTTCCTGCTATGTGGTCAGCGAGGATTCGGCGGTGCTGGGAGTTTTTCAGGATTCAGCGGACTTTTTCAAGCAGCTGGCGGGGATCTCTGCCTTATATTTACAGGGGGATCATACCGGAATCGAAGCATCTGCCCTTAGCGGGGTGATTCCCGGGGCTTCCCTTTTCCTTCCCCTGGCGGAGCTGGTGGATATTGAAAAGGAAAAGGAAAGGCTTGGAAAAGAAGAAAAAAGGCTTTTAAAGGAGGTGGAGCGTTCCAGGGGAATGCTCTCCAATGAAAAGTTTCTTTCCAAGGCCCCCAGGGAAAAGGTGCAGGAGGAAGAGGAGAAGCTGGCCGGGTATCAGGAGATGCTCCAGCAGGTACAGGCGCAGATTTTGAAGCTGGCAAAATGAGGGAAAAGGAGTACATTGAGACCCTGCCCCTGTGGGCCAGAAAGAAAAACAGTCTGGAAAGCATTGCCATGTTTCTTTCCAGGCTGCATCCTTCCCTTCCCCCGGTGATCCATGTGGCAGGCACCAATGGAAAGGGCTCTGTATGTGCCTATTTAAGCCATATTTTACTTCAGGCAGGCTTTCATACCGGAACCTTTGTATCTCCCCACCTGGTTTCTGTGAATGAAAGGATTCTTTTGGATATGGTACCGGTGGGGGAGGAGGACTTTGAACAGGCCTCCTGCCGGGTGCGGACTTTAGCCAAAGTCCTGGAGAAGGAGGGGCTGCATCCCCCCACCTATTTTGAGCATTTGTTTTATATGGCCATGGAGGTGTTTTCCAAAAAAAAGCCGGATTTTGTGATTTTGGAAACGGGGATGGGGGGAAGGCTGGATGCCACCAATGTTTGCAGGCCGATTTTGACCATTATTACCAGTATCGGCCTGGACCACACACAGTATTTGGGAAATACCATTGAGAAAATCGCCTGGGAAAAAGCCGGAATCATTAAAAAAAATGTGCCCTTGATCTATGCCGACAAGGACAAAAGGGCGGATGAGGTGGTTTGTTCCAGGGCCAGGGAGCTGGGAGCAGCGCTTTTCCTTCTTTCCAAAGAAGCAGGTCGCTTTTCCTTTGATTTTTTAACGGCACCCTATCAAAGGGAGGATGCGGTTCTTGCAGCTGTGGCGGGGGAGATTTTACTGCCCCCCAAAAAGGCGGGGGAGGCCATTCTTTCAGGGATTCAAAATACCAAATGGTCTGGAAGGATGGAGGAAATCCGGGAAGATGTTTTTGTGGACGGAGCCCATAATCCTCCCGGGCTTTTGGCATTTTTACAGGGGGCAAAAGGGATCTGCCAAAGCAGAAACAAGAAAATGAAGGTTCTCCTGTCGCTTTCAAAGGATAAGGCGGGGAAGGAAATGGTTTCCATTCTTGCTGGAGAAGCTCTGCTGGAAGCCCTTTACCTGGTACAAATGGAGAACCCCCGAGGGATGGATCTTAAGGAGCTTCAAGGACTTTTTCAGGGGCAATCCCCCCGGTGCCGGCCGGCAGCCTGCTTTTTGGGGGTTCCCAAGGCCTTTGCCCTGGCCTGCAGGGAGAAAAAGGAGGATGAGATTTTATTTTGCACCGGCTCACTATACCTGGCCGGAGAAATACTAGGAGGTCTGGATGATTGACTTTGATGAGGAAATAAAGAACTTTAAACCCTCCCTGGAAATATCCGCTGTGGAGGACAATATTATTAAAAGCGATATTACAGATATGAATGATATTCTTATGCAGATTTTAAGGGATCAGATCAAGAGGTAGCATAATGGATATAAGAAGTCGATTGAGGCGGATTTCTAATAGCTATTATAATCTGGGGCTTGCCCAGGCCAAAGAAAGAAATCTTTCCAGTGCCTTGGAAAGCCTTCGGAAGGCATTGCAGTTAAATAAAAAAAATATTGATGCCAGAAATTTGTATGGTTTGATTATGTTTGAGATGGGGGAGGAGGGGGAAGCCCTGGTTTCCTGGGTGATCAGCATGAATTACCAGGGAACCCAGAATGCCGCCCAAAGGTATATGGCGGAAATCAGAAGACGTGCCTCCTATTTGGAAACCAGCCAGATTGCCATTGCCAAGTACAACCAGGCCTTAAGCCAGCTGAGGATGGACAATGAGGACAAGGCAGTGGTGGCTTTGGTGTCCGCAGTGGATGAAAGACCAAACTATGTCAGAGCAAATATGCTTCTGGCATCAATATTTTTT
>CALISX010000285.1 GCA_938041725.1 uncultured Lachnoanaerobaculum sp. | reverse complement strand
AAAAATATTGCAGCAGAGGCTGCCCCTGCCGCAAAAGCCAAAACGTGCGCCGCAAGGCGCACTCAAAAAAGAGGCGGGAATGATTCCCGCCTCCCCAATTTCCCAGTCCATGTCCTTTACTTTTTTCGAACGGGGAAATACACCTCCGTCTCCCAGTCCTTTGGGGACAGGGCATCAAACTGGGTCTTAATATAAAGCTCAAAGGGCTCTCCAGATGCCTCATATCCGTTTTCCGCCATCCAGGATACGATGGCTCCATAGGCCTCCGGCAAAGTAGAATATACTCCCCGATGCACTGTCATGGCACAGGTGCAGGGCGTCAGCACCAGATCCGCCTTCTCCCTTTCCTTGATGCCGATAAAAACCTCCACATCCGAGGATTCACGATTAAATTCCTGGTCATAATACCTGGCCCCGATGAAGCCTGTGGGGGTCACCCGCTCCTTGGGCACCCGCTCATATAACATACCATAGTATCTGCCGAATTCATCCACTCCCATCTTGGCCCGCTTGGCCAGAAGGTTCATGGCCGGGGAATCCTTACATTCAATCCCATAGCTCTTTTGGTAACTCATCACATCACCAGTCCTTTCAAAAACAGAAATATGGGCCTGCAGCTCTGATAGGATCTGCTCTCCTTTTTGCTGCTGACGCCGCAGTTTCTCCTTTTGCAGCCGCAATCTCCTTAAGAGTTCCCGCTGGTCCTGTATGAGCATGAGCTGCTGGATATCCTCCAGCAAAAATCCATAGCGCTTCATACGCTGGATAAAATTCATAGCATCCATCTGCTCCAGAGTATAGTAGCGGTATCCAGTGCCATCATCCACCTGGGCCGGTTTTAGCAGACCGATCTTATCATAATGATGCAGGGTCTTGATGCTGACCTGACAGACACGGGAAAATTCACCAATCTGCAGCATAGCTTACCTCCTCTTAAAGATGTGAATCGATTCTAAAAGCAGTGTAGCTCCTGACCTTAGGTCGGAGTCAAGTCCCTTCCCGGTTTTGCCCCAAGCTACATTTTTCCTCCAAACACTGGGAAAAATCCATGATCCCCATAGTCCTTGATTCGCTCAATATTTTTCAAAATCTCCATATCCTCCTGGGAAATTTCAAAATCTACCTGGGCATTGCTCTTCATATGCTCCACATTGGCTGTTTTGGGCAGTACAATCGTGTCCAACTGAATGTCATAGCGGATACAAAGCTGGGGCACACGCACCTGATACTTTTTTGCCATCTGGGCAATTTTTTCATTTTTCAAAGCCTCTCCATGGGCTATGGGAGAATAGGCCTCTATCACAATCCCCTTCTTCTGACAGTATTCCACCAGGGCCAGAGGGTATTGGAAATATGGCAGAGCACCTGGTTAACCATGGGCTTTACCTCTGCATGATCCCAAATGTTGTCCACATCCTCCTCCAGGAAATTAGAGAGACCAATGGCCCTGAGTTTCCCTCCCTTATAAGCCTCTGTCAAAGCCCTCCAGGCCTCCAAATTCCCTTCAAAATACCGGTCCTCTGACTGGTTCACCATCTTCCAGGGCTGAGGACTGTGGATAATCATCATATCAATATATTCAAGTCCCAGCTTTTGGAGAGATTTGTCAATACCTGCCATGGCAGAGGCATAGTCCTTATGCTCCGCTGCCACCTTGGTGGTAACAAAGATTTTGTCCCTGGCAATGCCGGACTGGCGGATCCCCTCTCCCACTCCCCGCTCATTTCCATAAACCTGGGCAGTGTCAATATGTTCATATCCCAGTTCTATGGCGGACCGTACCGCATCCACAGCGTCTCCCTCCTTAATCAGCCAGGTACCCAGCCCCAGCTGGGGAACCTCCACACCATTGGATAAAGTGATTTTTTTATCAAACATTCGGCTTTCCTCCTCTATGGAAAACAATCAACAACAACCCCCTCCATGGGAGCTTATAGTATAACACAGGTAAAAGCCACAATCACCATATTTTGTTATTTTCCCCTTCTATCTTTTCATTTATTCTTCTCTATGCTATACTACCCTTGTTACTTCTATATCATACCAAGTTTAAGCATTGTTATTTTGTACACCGGAGGCTATAGGAGGCATATGAAAAATATCAAAACCCTTAGAAAAAGACGACAGCTTACGCAGCAGCAGCTGGCCGACAACCTTGGCATAAAACAACAGAGCCTTTGTAAATATGAACTGGGCATCTCTGAAATCAGTCTGCATCTTCTCAAAAAACTTAGCAATTTCTTTCGTGTTCCCCTGGATGTTATAATCAATGATAATGTGAATGTGGAGCATTATTTTGAAAGCATCAATAAAAACATTAAGAATAAAGAATTCCGATTGATACAAATGTATCGCCGGTTAAATCAAGAAAATAAAATCCGTCTCACTACCTTTTTAGAAGATCTTCACCTGGCCCAGACCGGCTGGCAAATGACTGTTACAGTGGGATCTGAGGATCAGGACTGAACCTGTTCCTCCCCCTATGAAAAATCCCCCGCCTGCCACATGGCATTTGGGGGATGGTGCCGGTCATCCGGCATAGGGATCTACTGAACAATATCCGCATACTGGAAGTGCCAGAAGCCATCGGATGTATGCCAGCTGTTCTTTACCTCATCGCTTTGGAGATAGGGCTCATTGTAGTACAGAAGGGGAATCACCGCACTGTCCTTCATGGCCATCTCCTCTGCCTGATGCAGCAGTTTATAACGGGCAGCACTGTCTGTGGTTTTAGCTGCCTTGTTCAGCAAAGCATCAAAGTCCGGATTGCTGTATTTTCCATTGTTGTTTCCATTGCCGGTCTTTAAGCATTCCAGAATGTTGGAGGGATCATTATAGTCCAATACCCATCCGTCTCTGGCCATCTCAAATTCCCCTGCTCTTCTCTGAGGCAGGAAGGATTTCCACTCCACAATGCTCACATCCACTGTAACACCCAGCTCCTTCCAGGCCTGCTGGAGGTACTCGGCGATCTTTTTGTGGTATGCCTGGTCATTGGTGGTGTAGGTAATGGTGGGGAAGCCTGCGCCTCCCGGAAATCCTGCCGCTTCCATCAGCGTCTTGGCCTTCTCCACATTGTCCTGGAAATCATCCTCCTTGTTGGGAGATTCTGAGATAAATACTGCAGCATTCACTGGGTTGTCCTTAAAGGAGGTGCCATCCCAGTCCGATACTCCGGCAGGAACAAAATGGGATCCGGGAGCATAGGTTCCAGCGGTAATGGTTTCAGAAATATACTTTCTGTCCAAAGCCAGAGACAGGGCCTGGCGAACCCTGGCATCCTTAAAGGTATCCAGCTCCAAATTCATGGTAAGGTAATAGGTTCCAAAATTGGGATCCAGATGATAATCCGGCCGCTGCTGCAATGTGGTGATTTCCTCTGTGGGAATGTCCTTAATCATCAAGGCATCCCCTGATTCAAAGGCACTGAAGGCCGCATTCTTATCCTCCATCAAGAGGCATTTGATGCCATCCAGTTTAACCTTATCCTTATCCCAGTAATAGGGATTTTTCTTATACAAAAGATAGCTTCCAGGAACCCACTCTGCCAGATAGAAGGGACCGGTGGAGATATAGGTTTCCGGATTGACACTCCAGCCGTCGGGGTCTGCTTCCACCATCTCCTTCTTAACAGGCACCAAAGAAGGGAAGTATACCATCTTGTCAAAATAAGGAATGGGGCTTCCCAGATGCACCACAAAGGTTTTGTCATCCGGGGCCTCCACCTGCAGCTTGGTGGGATCCGGCTCTGTGGTAGGATTTCCCTCTGCATCTGGATTTCCAATGGCTTCCTCATACCCTGCCACCATGCCCAACACTGTCTGTGCATAGGGAGCCGCTGTATCCGGATCCACCAGTCTCTGCCAGCTGTACACAAAATCACTGGCCTTAAAGTCGGTGCCGTCAGACCACTTTAAACCATCCCGCAAATGGAAGGTCCAGGTAAGTCCGTCCGTGCTTTTTTCATACTTCTCCGCCAAAGCCGGAATGGCATTGCCATCCTTGTCAGAGGCCAGGAGATTGGAAAAGGCAAACAGGATATAGTTGCCTCCGTCCACAGCAGTGTTCAAGGCCGGATCAATGGTTTCCACATCCGGTCCCAGCTCCACCGTCAGGATCTTCTCTCCTGCGGCGCTTTCACCTGCGGCCTGGGAAGTTTCCGGGGAACTGCCTCCCTGGGTGGTGCCTCCGCCCCCTCCGCCGCCGCAGGCTCCTAAAGCCAAGGCCGCAGACATTGCCACAAGCATGGTTAAAACTTTTTTTCTCATATGCTATTTTCCTCCTTTTTAGCAAAGAGAGCTTCCTTACCTGATAAGTGAAGCTCTCTGTAATGCTCTCATACTATGAGACAGCTGTAATCATTCCTGATCCAAAGAGATGGCTCCTACTCAAGAAATCTTTTTATCTTTATTCTGCAATGTCTGCAAACTGGAAATGCCACAGTCCGTCAGGGGAGTGCCATCCTCCTGTAATCTTCTCGCTTTGAAGATAGGGCTCATTGTAGAACAACAGGGGGATCATGGCCTGCTCTTTAAGGGCCAGCTCCTCTGCCTCATGCATATACTGGAAACGGGTCTTGGGATCTATCTCATCCGCCGCCTTTTGCAGCAGTCCGTCATATTCCGGATTGCTGTAAAATCCATTATTGTTTCCATTTCCGGTTTGCAAAATCTCCAGAATGTTTGCCGGATCGTTATAATCCAGGTTCCATCCGTTTCTTGCAATCTCATAATCTCCGGCTCTCCGCTGGGGAGCGAAGGACTTCCACTCTACAATGTTGACCTCCAGACTGATGCCCAGCTCCTTCCAGGCCTGCTGCAGATACTCTGCAATTCTTTTGTGGAAGGAAGCGTCATTGGTGGTATAGGTAATAGTGGGGAAACCGACTCCATCAGGATATCCTGCTTCTGCCAGCAGCGCCTTGGCCTTAGCCAGGTTGCCTTCCACATCCTCATTGTTGATAATCACACTGGCATCAACGGGATTGTCAATAAACTGGGAACCATCCCAATCCGATACACCTGCAGGCACAAAATGGTTGGCCGTGGTATATACACCGGCGGTGATGGTTTCGGAAATATACTTCCGGTCCAAAGCCAGGGACAACGCCTGGCGCACCCGTACATCCTGGAATATCTCCTTTTCCAGGTTGAGAGACAGATAATAAAGGCCA
>CALISX010000284.1 GCA_938041725.1 uncultured Lachnoanaerobaculum sp. | reverse complement strand
GGCACCACGCCGGAATATATTAAAGACCTGACCCGGGTCTTTAGGGGCAGAGGGGAGATAAAAAGAGGGGCGCCCCGCAGGGGGATTTGCTCTGCTAATGCCATGGTGGAATTAACCGGTGTCCGGGCGGTAGGGGAGCGGCTGAACCCAACGGGAAAAAAGCGTTTTCAGCAGGCTTTATTAGAGGAGGATATGGAATATATCTGCCGGGTGGCCATTGAGGAGGAGGAATCCGGGGCGGATATTTTGGATTTGAATGTGGGGGTTCCCGGAGGGGATGAGGTGGCCCTCATGATTCAGGCGGTGAAGGCTGTGCAGTCTGTGGTCAACATTCCCTTGCAAATTGATTCCTCCAATGCGGATGCCATTGCAGCAGGACTTCGGGTGTACAATGGCAGAGCCATTGTAAATTCCGTAAATGCCGAGGAGTCTAAGATGGCGGAGATTTTCCCCATTGTAAAAAAATACGGCGCTGCGGTGGTGGGACTGGCCATGGATGAGAGGGGGATCCCGGACACGGCCCAGGGGCGCTTTGAAAATGCCTCCAGGATTTTGAGCCGGGCTTTGGAATACGGCATAAAAAAAGAAGATGTGATTATTGACTGTCTTACCCTGACGGTATCGGCCCAGCAGGACCAGGCAAGGGAAACCTTGACAGCTTTGAGAAGGGTGACAAATGAGCTGGGGCTTCACACCACCCTTGGCGTAAGCAATATTTCCTTTGGACTGCCTATTGCAGGAAGGGAAGTTCTGAACAGCTACTATATGCAGAAAGCTTATGAAGCAGGACTTGACTATGCCATTGTAAATACTGAAAAACTGATTCATATGTCAGATATTTCTGATAAGGAAAAAGAACTTTCTGAAGCACTGCTGTTTAATACAAACGATGACACTGTTGCAGAATTTGTTGCATTTTACCGTGAGAAAAAAGGTGTAGAAAAAAAGGCTGATACAAGTAACATGACTCCTGAAGAACAGATTGCAAACCTTGTAGTTGAGGGAAGTAAGAAGGATCTGGTTCCTCTGCTTGATAAACTGCTTGAAAAATATGCTCCACTTGAAATTATAAATGGACCTCTAATGACTGGAATGGATGAAGTTGGAAGACTTTTTAATAAAAATGACCTTATTGTTGCTGAAGTTCTTCAAAGTGCTGAAGTAATGAAGGCTTCTGTTTCAC
>CALISX010000283.1 GCA_938041725.1 uncultured Lachnoanaerobaculum sp. | reverse complement strand
TTCTTTTCAATTAAGAAATCAATACCGTACAGAGCCACCCTTCTGTAATCTCCCACAATACGGCCTCTGCCATAGGTATCCGGCAAACCGGTAATGATCTTATTATGTCTGGCAGTATGCATCTCCTCTGTGTAGGCATCAAATACTGCCTCATTATGGGTTCTGTGGTATTCGGTAAAAATCTTATGGAACTTTTTATTTACCTCATAACCATAGGTTTCTGCCGCCTGCTCTGCCAGCTTGATGCCGCCAAAGGGCATGAAGGCTCTCTTTAAGGGCTTGTCGGTTTGCAATCCCACCACCTTCTCCAAATCCTTCATGGATTCGTCAATATATCCTGGACCGTAGGCTGTAAGGGTGGATACCACTTCGGTCTCCACATCCAAAATCCCTCCCTTCAGCCTTTCTTCCTTCTGCAGCTTGGAAAGAGCTCCCCAAAGCGCATTGGTCGCCTCTGTGGGGCCGGCCAAAAAACTTTCATCTCCATCATAGGCGGTGTAGTTGTTTTGGATAAAGTCACGGACATCCACATCCTCTTTCCACTTTCTTCCGATAAATCCCTGCCAAGCATCAAAACTCATAACAACTCTCCTTTTACAATACAGTAAACGCCTATGCCGACGAATCAGCATGGGGGTTTGCTGTATAAAACTATTTGCCGTAGTAGTTAGGTTATCCTAACTTCTATGCATTGAATATAGCAGAAGACCCTGCAGTATGCAATAGAAATGTTATGATTTTAACCCTTGTACATAAGAAAATACAATGGATTCCCCCTGATTCTTCCCAAGCAAAGGGAGCAGCCAGCAGCTGCTCCCTTTTTCTAAAAAATACACCAAACTCCCCTGTCAACGGGCTTGGCACCGCCATAAATATAGCTCAGTGCTTTAATAATCCCTTAAGTGATCCACATTTTGGATGATCACAATCTTGGTTTTATCATCCACTTCGCTGATCAGCTTTTTCACAAAGTCTTCCGGAATCCGGATACATCCTGCAGAATAGGCATCCTGATCTGTTTTGGTACAGTGGATAAAAATAGCAGAACCCAGATTGGGTACCCGATCCACATTATAATCCAGGGCAATGCCATAGTTATAGTAGGGGGCTGCAGCAGCCATATCCTCTGCAGAATTCCAGTCCCGGGTAACCTTTGCGGTATTCACCAGCTGGTTATAATATCCGCTGGCAGGATCATCCACCCACATGTCTCCTGCTTGAATGCTGTGATACTGCACCTTGGATCCGGGATTTTCCTTTAGTCCAAAGGTCATGGCAGGAGAATACACCCCGGCAGGGGTCTTGCCGTCTCCCTCCTGCTTTTGCAGGGTAATCCCGTTTTTTCCGGCAACACCATTGACACACCATTTTTTGCTCCAGCCGCCATTGGCCTGACGGACATAATCGTTTACAGTGACCTTGGTGGGGTCGCTTTTATGTCCTACGATCAAAACAACATGATCGCAGTTTTGGGAAAGACTTAAGCTCTCCACTGGAAGGGGAGCCGCATAAGCTGTTTTCACACCGATGCCCAGTAACATAATACCCAATGCCAATGCCATGCTTTTGAAGAATCTCTTCATAATCAACCTCCTTTGAACGGCTAAACCTTGTTTGCATTAGGATAGATCAACTCTAACCTGCTGTCATCAAAATGCGTTTCAATCCACTTTTCCATCCCATTGCCCGCCGGTACTCCCTTACTCTTTTCATGACAGGGGGAAAGCACCTTTGTCCTACATGAAACTGTTTTTGACTTTTGCTGTATATCCCAAATCATAAAGCCTATCCGGCACCCTGTCAAGACCTTCCCAAAGCAGCCCACCTTTTCTTCCGCCGGCTATCGGAACTGCCTTTTAATGGCCTTTTCCATCTCCCTTTGCTGATCCTTCTTTGCCATGGATTCCCGCTTGTCATAGTTTTTCTTTCCCTTGGCCAGTCCGATTTCCAGCTTTACCAAACTCCCCTTAAAATATACCCGAAGGGGCACCAAGGTAAGGCCCTTTTCCTTCAGCTTCCCGGTAAGCTTGTCAATCTCCCTGCGGTGCATCAAAAGCTTTCGGACCCGCAGAGGATCCTTATTAAAGATATTTCCTTTTTCATAGGGATTGATATGCATCCCCATGACAAAAACCTCGCCCTTTATAATCTGAATCCAGGATTCCTTGATGGAACACTGTCCCATGCGCACTGACTTTACCTCTGTGCCAAAGAGTTCAATCCCTGTTTCAAACTTTTCCAAAATAAAATAATCAAAATATGCCTTTTTATTATTGGCAATTAATTTTTGCCCCTCTGCCATATGTTCCTTTCTATCAGCTTAAAATCTATGGTTCTGGAGAGAATATTCACATCATACACCTTGATTCTTACTTT
>CALISX010000282.1 GCA_938041725.1 uncultured Lachnoanaerobaculum sp. | reverse complement strand
TAAGCCTAAAATAGAGAGAAAGGTTTTTACTAGCGAAGAAATTGCTTTACTGTGGGAAAACATTATTGAATTAGAATATGCTGACGTGATTTTAATATTAATATATACAGGTATGAGGGTAAATGAACTTCTGAAACTTCCAAAAATAAACGTGAATTTAGAGCAGAACATAATCATTGGTGGAAGCAAAACTGAAGCTGGAAAAAATCGTGTAATACCAATACATCCAAAAATACTCCCACTCATAATTAAAAGAATGGAAAAAAAATTGCTGAAAAATTTCCCCATCACAATGGACAAGGGGGAGAGCTTGGTGGTCAGCAATAGTTCCAAAGTGCCGCTTTGACGCTCATTACTGATGCTTCCTGCCACAAAGGCTGGAGAAACCAAAATCACCATGGTCAGTTCCAGGGAAATGACCATTTTAAAAATCTCCAAAAAGGAAGCGTAGTTAATAATAGAGTTGCTTTTGGCACTTTCCACCAGGATATTCATCTCCATCAAAGTCAAAGCGCCGATAATAAAATTGAAAACCAGCAGCAGCAGCGCAAAACGTACACTGCGGGATCCAGCCCGGTATTCTCTTTCATAAACAGGATTTTTAATAATCATTCTTAAATATCACCCTTTCATCTGAATGATCGGTTATCTTCATGAAAAAAGACTCCAAACTGCCCGGCTCCCGGACAAATTCCCGAACCTCCACTCCCTGGGCCACCAATTCCTGCAGCAGCCGGGCCTCCTGGGCGCTGTCTCCCTCAAACCGCACCAAAATATCCCCCCCGCTGACAGAAACGCTTGTGACCGCCGAATTGGAGCGAAACACCTGTAAAGCCTTTTCTGCCCCCCATAAAATTTTTATTTTAATCGGATTGGCTCCCTCCACTCTGGAAAGAATGGACTCCACATCCCCAGAAATCACCATTTTCCCCTTTTCAATGATGCCAATATCCGTACACATTTCTGAAAGCTCCGATAATATATGGGAGCTTAAAACAATGGTTTTCCCTGCTTCATGGAGGTCCAAAATCATCTCCTTAAACTCAAACCGGGTCCTGGGATCCAAACCGCTGGAGGGTTCATCCATAATGATCAGCAAAGGATCGTGGATCAGGGATCTGGCCACACACAGCCTTTGCTGCATACCTCTGGATAAATCCCCCAAATAGAAGGCTGTTTTGTCCGACAAATTCACTTGTTCCAAAAGAGTATAGATCTTTTTTCGGGCAGAAAGTCCCGAAAAGCCGTTGGCAGAGGCAAAAAAAAGCATATATTCCTCCACCGTCATATTCTCATACATTCCAAAACTGTCCGGCACATAGCCCAGCACCTCTCTGGCCCTTTTTCGTTCCTTAAACAGGTCAATTCCCTCAAAGGTCAAGGTCCCCCCATCAGGAGACAAAAGCCCGGCCATGACCTTCATCAAAGTGGTTTTTCCCGCTCCATTGGGACCCACCAAACCATAGAGGGCGCCAGAGGGCACCTGCAGGTCAAGACCAGACAGAGCCAGCCTTCTTCCATACTGTTTTTTGATGTCTTTGAGCTTCAGCATACTATTCCTCCATATCCCCTACAAAGGAAAGCATGGGAAGGGCAGTTTCCATATCATTTCCAGGTGTGGCCGCATACCGTACCCGCAGGGTATTTTCTGAAATATAGGGCTTAAGTTCCTCATAGGTAAAGGAGGTTTGACCAATCTTTTCATATCCCCCCTTTTGGTAGTTTAACAGAGCAATCTCTCCGTCAAAAATATTGATCTCATTGTTGTCCTCTGCTTCGGAAAAATAGGCATCTACCGGTTCAAAGGTTAAGACATCAATATCCGTGTCTTCCAAATGGTAGTCCAGCACCAAAGCATCTGCATTGGCAATGGCATTGCGTTTTAAATCATAGCTCCCGCTAAGGACGGTGGGATTTTTTAACAGCACCTGGCGGTAAACCCTGTCCTCAAATACAGTATTGATGCTCATCACAGAGGTTAAAAGGGTCATGCCGCTGCTGGTAAAGGTATCCTTTAAAAACAAGGAGGTATTCAGGGGGCTTTCGGAAAAGCCGATAATCCCTGCATCTGCTGTGTAGCCGTTGACATTTTGGTTTAGATAAAAATTAATAAAGTTGGACATATTCATCCGATCCATATAACCGGAGTCCCCCATGTTCATCTGATCCAGCCCCGTGAGATAGTTGGCTACTGTATTATAATTGGTCATGGGAATATTCATCACAGAAACTTTTTCCAAATCTATGGTCTCCCCTGGATCCAAATGTCCCAGCAGCGCCACCTTTCCGTAAAAAATAATGGCAGCGTTTTTTACACTGTATTTATAGCGGTTGGTTACATAGCCGTAAAGCTTGTTTTCAAACAGTGTAATCTCCCCCACAAACCCCTCTTTGCGGGTGTTTTCTACAGTTTTTTCAAAATCAAATACATTGGGCATAAAGGCCCCCACTTTGTGAAAGGAAATGGTTTGGGTATGCTCCTGTCTGTCAATTTCAATATGGGGAGTTGTACTGGGGCTAAACTCCTCTATATTTAAAATATAGCTTTGATTAATCACAGGAGAAACAGAATAACTGCCCTCCACCCCCAGGGAAAAGTCCTTATTCACCGGACTCCGCACATTCACATAGGTTTTTTCATTTACATCATTTTCATCTGCATTATAAATGGTGAAATAATTATAAAAAACCCTGTAAAACCGGGTTTTGCTTCCTACCAAGATCATAAGAGCAAAAAACAACAGGGAAATAAAAAACACCCCTGGCCGGTAATAAAATTCCAGCTGTCGATCCCGTAAAAAAAGATAAAAAACAGGTCCCACCAGCAAAATATAGGAAAAGATCACCAAAGTGAACAAGGTCATGGAGGGCAGGTTTTGAATATCACCTGCATTTAAAATGGACTCCATATCCATATAACCATCCTCCAAACCGGTCCCCTCCCGGATGATTTGGTCAATGCGCTCCTCTCCCAGTATGGTGCTGATAAAGCCTCCTGCAAACTGGCTGTGGAAGGCAGCAAATTCTGATACATCACATAGATCAAAGGCGGCGGCTCCAATCATCCCTTTTTCCTTATTGACGGTGGACATCAAGGGGAAGGCTTCTCCGGAAATTACCGTATTGCCCCCGTGAAGATTCAGATCTACACAAAAAAGGGAAAGCTTTTGG
>CALISX010000281.1 GCA_938041725.1 uncultured Lachnoanaerobaculum sp. | reverse complement strand
CATCTGTTATCCCACCAAAAGGGCAGAAAAGCCCCTCTCCAAGGTCTTTATCAGGCATTGGAGGGGGGCTGTGATACTCCACTATCCTCTATACAAAATACTGTTAAATACACTTTCCAGGTACTCCTGGGATCCGGAGGAGGGAAGTTCCGGCTTTTTCATAGCCAGGGCGTAGTCGGAAAGCTCCTGCAAATTCACCTTCTTTTCCCGAATCTTCGCACCGATGCCCTGGTTGAAGGAGGCGTAGCGGTTTTTCACAAATTCATCAATCCTTCCATCCTCCATGATCTGAGCTGCCTTAATCAGACCCAGGGCAAAGGTATCCATACCCAGAATAAAGCCCAGGAAAATATCCTCCGGATTGTGGCTGGGCCTTCTGTTTTTGGAGTCAAAGTTAAAGCCTCCGTTGCCAAGACCGCCGGCCTTTAATATCTCATACATGCAAAGGGTGGCATCTGGCACGTCCGAGGGGAATTGATCCGTATCCCAGCCCAAAAGCATATCGCCCTGGTTGGCATCGACGCTTCCCAGCATTCCGTTTATGGCACAGATCCGCAGTTCATGCTGGAAGGTATGACCGGCCAGAGTGGCATGGTTGGCTTCAATATTCAGTTTGAAGTCCTGATCCAGACCATACTGGCGTAAAAATCCGATGGCAGTGGCGGCATCAAAATCATACTGGTGCTTCATGGGCTCCTTTGGCTTCGGCTCAATGAAGAAATCCCCTGTAAAGCCGATGCTGCGTCCGTATTCCACAGCCATATGCATGAGATTGGCAATATTTTCCTGCTCAAACTTTACGTCCGTATTCAGCAGGGTTTCATAGCCCTCTCTGCCGCCCCAGAATACATAGCCTCTGCCTCCCAGCTTTACTGTAATATCCAGGGCCTTCTTTACCTGGGCTGCTGCAAAACAGAACACATCTGCAGAGTTGCTGCTGCCGGCACCGTTCATAAACCGGGGATTGGAGAACATATTGGCAGTACCCCAAAGGAGCTTCTTGCCGGTTTTTTGCATTTTTTCCAGAATATAATCGGAGATCTCATCCAGCCGCTTATTGGTTTCTGCCAGATCCTCCGCTTCCGGAACCAGATCCGTATCATGGAAGCAGAAATATTCAATGCCCAACTTTTCCATTGCCTCAAATCCGGCGTCCACCTTGGCTCTGGCATGTTCCATGGTATTTTCCGGAGCGCCAAAGCTTTTATCTGCGGTTCCCACCCCGAACATATCCTTGCCATTGGCCCCCAAAGCATGCCACCAGGCCAGGGCAAAGGGAAGGTGCTCCTTCATCTTCTTCCCCAAAACCACCCTCTCCGGATCATAATACCGAAAAGCCAGGGGATTTTTGCTGTTTGGTCCCTCATATTGAATCTTTCCAATGCCTTTAAAGATCTCAGCCATTTTTGTACCTCCATAAAATCCAGGCCGCTCCCTGTGGGGATTTGCCCGCCCTTAAACATCCCCCATATCCTACCATATCCAGACATGCAAAAAAAGACATTCTTGTTGTTTGAAAAGAATAGATTTGCTATATTATTGTATAAGTCCCCGGACGGCGACAGAATAGCCGCCATGCTCGCATGAGCGGATAT
>CALISX010000280.1 GCA_938041725.1 uncultured Lachnoanaerobaculum sp. | reverse complement strand
CCACCATGGTACCCGCCATCATAGGAAGCACCATGGTCATGGAGGGTCCGATCTGGCGCAGCAGGGCAATGTTGTTTTCAGGCTCCTTATCCGGTGGATTGTCAATTTCAAAAACCTTTTTTTTCATGGGGAAAAGCTTCCTGGGGGAACGGTGAAACAGTTTGGTATTCAAAGGATGAAGAGGCTTTCCCTTGGTCTGAAAATGTCTCTCATGGAGAATTTTCATGCCATGCAGCTCCACTGAATAGGTTTTGCTCTTGGTATCCAGAGCCAGATAATTGCCCAGGAACATCATCCGGATGCCGATCACCCCGATAATATCTCCCCGGCAAAGCTTCTGTTCCTCCGTCAGCTTTTTATCATTTACAAAGGTGCCATTGGTGCTGGCATCCTTAATATACCAGCTGCCCTCATGGAAACGCAAAATGGCATGATGGGAGGAAACCATGTTTTTGTAATTCAATACAATGTCACAGCCCTTATCCCTGCCGATGCTTACCATTTTACGGTCAGAAAGCACCAGCTTTGCCAGGTCTCGAAAGGCCTCTGCAGACTCTTGGAAGAGCACGGCAATCTCCACACCCTTTTTTCGAATGGGAATCACATTTCCGGAAGCAAGCCCCCGCCTAAGGATCCCCCCCTCCATCACCTCTCCCCCGCGAACAGCCAGCAGATACCAAATATCATGGATCACTTCAAAGCGAAGCTGAAGGCCCTTTAATTCCGGACGTTTGCTGTTTTCCATCCTCAACAGATAATCTTCATTGTTAATGGCTGGTAATGTTACCTCTTGAAAGCCATTGTCAGTAAAAAAAGTTAATGTTCGAATCATACCCTGCCTCCTGCCCAGGTTCTTGTGGAATACGGGGAACAGGCTGCCAGTCCCTCTCCCTGCCCTCTGGCTCCTTGGGCAAATCCAGCCCCAAAAGCTCCAGGACTGCTCAAAGCCATGGCCCCGTAACCTGCCCCCCTGTTCCGGGCCTTATTTGCTAATGCAGAAAACTGCTCCTTGGCCACATGCAGATTCAGCATCCGGTTTACCCTTCGTATTTTGTCCTGGCTTAGGGCTGCAGGAAGAATCCTTCCTCCTAAACTGGCAAGGACCAAGGCCCCTCCCAGACCATAGACCAGCTGATCCGCCTCTTGAAACGTCCCAGATGTATACAATCCGGACATGGTTTCTTTAGACCCTCCCAGAGTATCCCCCAGCAAATCTCCGGTTATCTTTAATGGGCTGCCTGGAGA
>CALISX010000279.1 GCA_938041725.1 uncultured Lachnoanaerobaculum sp. | reverse complement strand
ATCCAAAGCTGCCCGGTCCAGGATCTTTGCAATTTTCACAAAGTCAGCAGGACATTTGCAGGCCCCTCCCCCCACCAGGGCAATGGGAGTTACAGCAATCCGTTTGTTTACAATGGGAATGCCAAAATCCAGAGAAATTTCCTCCCCCACCTGCACCAGATTTTTGGCGGTGCGGCAGATTTTTTCATAAATTTTTTCACAGAGTCTGGCAAGATTCTCATCCACGCAGTCCAAAAGACTGATGCCGATGGTAATGGTGCGCACATCCAAAAGATCCTGGTCGATCATTTTATTGGTTTCCGTAACCTCATATAGATTCAGCATAGTTCCCCCTACAGTCTGTGCATACTTTCAAAAATCTCTTCCTTCTGGGCCTTAATGCATACTCCGATTTCCTCCCCCAGGTGTTCCAGATCCCCCGCCGCCTTGTCAAAGGCCACGCTGGCCTTTTCCATATCCGTAATCATCATCATATTAAAATATCCCGAAACAATGGTTTGGGATATGTCTAAAATGTTGATGTTATTCTCTGCCAGATAGGTGCATACCCGGGCAATGATGCCCACCGTATCCTTTCCCACCACGGTAATAATCACTTTTTTCATGCTTCCTCCTTACAGCCGGCAAAGGCTGGAAAGTCCCTCCCGCTTTGCCACTTCAATATCAAAATCATCCGGGGAAAATCCCCCGCCCATTTCAAAGATCTCACAGCGCACACTCTCCAGGGCCAGCTGGGGAAGGTTGTTTTCCGCGCTTAAATGCCCCAGAAAGATTTTTTTAATTTTTTCATGGAGAATGCTGCAGATCAGCCGCCCTGCATTTTCATTGGATAAATGCCCCTTTTTGCTGAGAATTCTTCTTTTGAGGGAATAGGGATAGGGGCCGGTTTCCAGCATTCGAACATCATGGTTGGCCTCCACCAGCAAAGCATCCAGCCCCGACAGTTCCCGGACAATCTCCGGTGTAAACTGCCCCAGATCTGTAGCCACCCCGATTTTCTTCTCCCCCTCTATGCGAAAGCCCAGGGGCTCCCTGGCATCATGGTCAATGGAAAAGGAATAGACGCAAAGATCCCCCACCTCCACCTGCTGCCCCGGGGTAATGGGGCAAAAAAACTCCAGGATACGGTCAAATTTCCTGCTCTCCCTTAAGGCCTCCAGCGTTCCCCTGGAGGCATATACAGGCACCTGGTTTTTCCGCACAAAAACCTCCAGCCCCTGGATATGATCACTGTGTTCATGGGTTAAAAATACCCCGTTAATATCTTTTCCCTTCAGCTCCAGCCGGTTTAATTCCCCTTCTATGCGCTTGTTGGAAACCCCCACATCCACCAACAGGTGGGTGTTATTGCTTCCCACATAGGCGGAATTTCCGCTGCTTCCGCTGAATAAACTGACAAATTGCAAATTTCACCTGCCCAAAGCCCTTTGGATTTCCTCCTCCAGGCTTTTTTCATCTGAATTATTTTCTAAAACCAGGTCCGCCGCTTCTTTGTAGGCTTTCATATCCGGCTGATTTTGAAAAATCTCCAGGGTCCGCTCTCTGGTGTAGCCCCGGTTTTTCATCAATCTTTCCATCCGGATCTGATCCCCGGTGTGCAGATACCATATCTGATCAAACCATTCCCGACAGGAGGGCAGAGGAGCCTGCTCCACCACCACCAGTTCTCCCGGGTGCTTTTTCAGTTCCCTTTGGATTTCCTCCTCCACCATGGGGTGGATCAGGCCGTTCACCCGCTGCATTTCTTTGGGATCCCTGTAGAGAATATCTCCCAGCTTCCCCCGGTCAATCTCTCCCTGGGGATTTAAAATCCCCTCCCCATACAGCTGCACCAGGGCTTCATATCCCCTTTCTCCCCTTTGGTAGAGGACATGGGCCATTTTATCCGCCTCCAGCACCAGGGCCTGGTATTTTTTTTGTAAAATATGCAGGACAGTGGACTTACCGCTGCCTACGCCTCCCAATAATAATATATGCATTATTTTGCCTCCAGCCAGGTCTCTCCCCTATGGGCATCCACCTCCAGGGGAACCTCCAGATCTACTGCATTGCGCATGGTGTCAGCCACCAGCTCCAGGACTTCATCGGCCTCCTCCCTTTTTACCTCCACCAAAAGTTCATCGTGGATCTGCAGTACAATCCGGGCATCCAGACCGCTTTCCCTCAGCCTTTGGTCCACCGCATTCATGGCAATTTTCATAATATCTGCGGCGCTTCCCTGGATGGGGGAGTTCATGGCCACCCGGTCTCCAAAGGAGCGCACAGAAAAGTTGGAGCTTTTTAACTCCGGAATAGGACGGATCCTGCCAAACATGGTGGTGACAAAACCCTTTTCCTTCGCCTTTTTTACCTGGCTGTCCAAAAATTTTTTTACCCCGGGATAGGTTTTGAAATAATTATTAATATAGTCCAGAGCTTCCTTCCTGGAAATACTAAGTCCCTCGGAGAGCCCAAAGGCAGAGATCCCGTATACCACCCCGAAGTTTACTGCCTTGGCATTCCGCCTCAGGGCCGGGGTTACCTCCTCTATGGGCACATGAAATACCTGGGAGGCCGTGGCGGTATGGATATCCGCCGAGGACCGGTAGCTTTCAATCAGCCTTTGGTCCTGGGAAAAGGAGGCCAAAATCCGCAGCTCAATCTGGGAATAGTCCGCATCCACAAATACATAGCCTTCCTTTGGAACAAAAATATCCCGGATACGGCTGCCCATTTCCGTTCGGATGGGAATGTTTTGCAGATTGGGATCCGCAGAGGAAATCCGTCCCGTGGCAGTGATGGTTTGGTGGAAACTGCCGTGGATTCTGCCGTCCTCTCTGATATATCCTGCCAATCCCGTGGCATAGGTGGAATTGAGCTTGGCAAGCTGGCGGTAGTTTAAAACGTCCTTTACAATTTCATTTTCCGGAGCCAGCTTTTCCAAAACCTCCGCTGAGGTGGAATAGCCGGTTTTGGTTTTCCTGCCTCCAGGCAGTCCCAGTTTGCCAAAAAGGATTTCCCCCAGCTGCTTGGGGGAATTGATGTTAAAGCTTTCCCCTGCCTTTTGGTGGATTTCCTGTTCCAAAGCTGCAATGCCCTCCTGTAAGCCCAGAGCATAGTCCCTAAGACGCTTTTCGTCCACTCCCACCCCGGCCTCCTCCATTTTGGCCAGGGAATATACCAAAGGCAGCTCCACCTCCCGGTAAAGCTTTTCCATTTCCAAATCCTGGAGCTTTTTAAAACAGGGCTCCCAGGCCAAAAGGGGAACCGCCCCCAGAGCAGCCAGATAGGTAAAAGCCCTTTCCTCTCCTGCAGCAAATGCCTCCCGGAAGCTTTTCTTGTCCAGCACCTCTTTTTTTGTCAAAAGCTCCAGATGCAAATACTCTCTGGCCACCTGGTCTGCCTCATACCCCTCCCTTAGGGGATCCAGGAGATAGGCCGCCAAAGACACATCCAGACAATTTTTTGCCTTAAGAGGATCCTTTAAAAGCTTTACCAGGGCTTTTAAATCCAGCACATACTTGGTCACAGGAGACAGCAATACCTTTTCTAAAATCTCCAAAAGATCCCCTTCTTTCAGGCTCTCCCCAGGTATCATCAAATAGTTTTTTTCTCCGGTACTCAGGCAAAGGCCGGCAGGAATGTTTTCATGATAGCTTTTTCCCTGGGGCACAAGGGCATCCAAAGCCAGGCCAAGCCCCAGCCTTTCTGATCTTAA
>CALISX010000278.1 GCA_938041725.1 uncultured Lachnoanaerobaculum sp. | reverse complement strand
CGGGGATATCTTTCCTCAACTTAAACCATCCTGCTATCATATATCCAGCTTCGTCAAGTTTCCGTCCCCTCATCGGGGATATCTTTCCTCAACCCTGTGCCTGGGAGGCCTTGATTTTACTGGGCTCCTGGGGGCGTTTGCGGGGGAAAAGAGAAAATGCTTCTTTTTGTGGTGCTTTGTTGAGGTAAAATGCTCTCTAGCCCTTGATTTTACTAGTGCGGGGGAAAAATGCCCTATTGGGTTGCAAGGGCAGTATAGCATATTTCTCCAGGATTTGGCTATATGTTTTTTGTTCAGGTCTGTCTTTAAGACTTAGGCCTTATTTGTAAAATTAACTTCCACTCCATTAAGACATGACACGGAAGTTAGTGATTCTGAAACCACCCGTTTTGCCTTTATCCGTATACCAGCACTTCGCTTCCGGGATGCACGGGCAAAGCGCATATCTGGTATAAAAGCACTCCGTCTTTTTTACAGGGTTTCCAGGAGATTGCCGTGGTAATCTTTGATTTCCCCCAGGGGTTCTCCCAGGCGCACTTTGTCTCCGGGGGTTTTGCAGGGATACCAGCAGCCTTCCCAAGTGGAGACTTCATAATGAAGATCTTCCAAAATGAGGGGGGTATATTCTTTTTTGGGGGCGGAATCCTGTAAGAGTGCCAGGTGGCGGAGGATGTTTTTGATATCCTCCAGGTTTTGATCCACCTCTTCTTTTTTCCAGAGTCCCCGTCCTCCCCGTTCCAAAAGCAGGGAGGGGATGCCTGCCAGAGCGGCGCAGGTGTAAAATCCCCCCTGTAAGGATTTGGAGCGGACAAGGTAGGGGATGGAGGTGTGCCGTGCCATGGAAAGGGAGGCCTTTGTCACCTCTTCTTTTGCGCCTCCTGTAAAATATACATGGGGATGCAGGGCTTCCTGTACGGCTCCGCCATGGAGGTCAATCAAAAAATGTATTTTCGGAAAGAAGGTTTCCACCAAATAACAGGCAATTTGTTCTGAAAGGGAACCTTCTTTGTTTCCGGGAAAAACCCGGTTCAGGTTTTTCTTGTCCTCCGGCACCAAACAATCCATGTCCATGGATTGAAACCCGGTGAGATTTACCGGGTGGAGGATGAACAGGCGGCCCTGCAGATTTTGCCAGGGGATTTCCCTGGACAGACGGATGCCGGTTTCAATACCCACATACTCATTGGAATGGATGCCGGTGGAAATCAGACCGGTTTTGCCAGGGGTTTTTCCCTGGAGCAGCGTCATGGGGATGGAAAGGGATGTGTTTGGAATTTCCAGGGAAAGGGAATGGATGCCGGGGGTAACGAGTGTTTCTTTTTTCATAATGTTTATCCTGAAATTGAATACTGCGGCGGGCATATATCGTACAAGTGTGATGGAAAAGCGGGATGCGGGGGATTTGGGGGATCCTTTGCTGTGTCGCTACAGATGCCTTATATCTGCCCTACGGCCGCATGGGCAGTGGGTGGTGTACTGTGAGAGAAAGGGGGCGGTGCTGCTCTCTCAAATCCTT
>CALISX010000277.1 GCA_938041725.1 uncultured Lachnoanaerobaculum sp. | reverse complement strand
AAGGCCTGAAACCACCTCCTCCACCAGGTTCTGATCTGTGGTCAGCACAGCACTCATGGCACCCCCTGTAATCTCTGCCATAAACTGTCCCCGGTTCTTAACCGCCAGTATGGCATCCTCCTCTGTCAAGGCTCCTGTCAGATACAGGGCTTCGTATTCCCCCAGGCTAAGACCGGCACAGACATCTGCCTTGAGTCCTGCTTTTTGCACCGCCTTTACCATGGCAATTCCTGTGGCCACCATGGCAAGCTGGGTAAATTCCGTATTGTTCAGCCTTTCATCCGGACTGTAGATCAGGCGCACCAGATCAATTCCCGTAAGGGCTGAAGCATTTACTATGGTCTCTTTAGAATCCCCGTCCTGGTCAAAAAAGCTCTTGCCCATATTTTCTCTTTGGGCACCCTGACCTGGAAATAAAAATGCAGTCTTCATCATCGTTTCCCGTCTTTCTGCGAAGCTGCCTTGGGAACCTGCCCCAGGGCCCTTCGCTGCTGCTTGGTTGTTGTTTGTCTTGCCGCCTCCGGGGGTTTTTAAAGGAAGCAGCGGCCATCCGTGCTTCCTTTAACGCCAAAGGGCGTAGCATCTTCGGCCATACTGTTTGGTTATACCAATGTCTCTGTCAGTTCAGGTACGCTCCTGCCCCGGCCAGCAGCGCTTCGGCCTGGGCCACCATCTCCTGTACAATCTCTTTGCAGCTTTGCTTCTTATTCACCAGTCCTGCAATCTGTCCTGCCATCACGGTACCATGCACCACATCCCCGTCTACCACAGCATTGCGCAAAGTCCCCAAGGTCAGATACTCCAGCTCCTCAAAGGACTTGCCCTCTGCCTCCAGCTTCCCATATTCCCTGGTCATGGCATTTCTTAAGCTGCGCACCGGATGGCCGTGGCTCCTGCCGGTTACCGCAGAATCAATATCCTTGGCAGCCAGAATCCTGTCCTTATAGGCTTCATGAACCACAGCCTCCTCCGCCACCACAAACCGGGTGCCAATCTGCACCGCCTTGGCTCCCAGCATCAGGGCCGCCGCCAGGCCTCTGCCATCTCCAATGCCTCCGGCAGCAATCACCGGAATCTTCACCGCATCCGCCACCTGAGGCACCAAAGCCATGGTGGTAATCTCTCCGATATGCCCTCCGGACTCTGTGCCCTCTGCTACAACTGCATCCGCCCCGGCCCGCTCCATGCGTCTGGCCAAAGCCACAGAGGCCACCACGGGAATCACCACAATACCGGCCTCTTTCCATTTTTTCATATACTTTTCCGGAGACCCGGCTCCGGTGGTAACCACCTTGACACCCTCCTCCACCACAATGTCGGAGATTGCCTCCGCATGGGGAGACATGAGCATGACATTCACCCCAAAGGGCTTATCCGTCAGCTCTCTGGCTGCCCGGATTTCCTGGCGAACTACTTCTCCCGGGGCATTGGCACCGCCGATCAGCCCCAGTCCTCCCGCATTGCTCACCGCTGCCGCCAGATGGTGCTCCGCTACCCAGGCCATACCTCCTTGAATAATGGGCGCATCAATCCCCAGGAGTTTTGTTATCTCTGTCTGCATTCCACTTCCTCTTAAATTAAACCTCGACGCCCTTTTCCTTTAAATAATTCACCACATCTCCCACGGTAACAAGCTTTTCCAGATCCTCGGAGGGAATCTCCACACCGTACTCATCCTCCAAAGACATTACCATCTCAAAAAGATCCAGGGAATCTGCATCCAGGTCATCCTTAAAGCTGGAGTCCAGGGTTACCTGTGCTGCATCAATGTTTAACTGCTCTGCAATGATTTTTTGGATTTTTTCTGACATTGTTTTTCTCCCATCTGAAAAAAATATTATTTCAAAACAGCCTTACAGCCGCTTCGTTTCTTGAGTATACCATAAACTTTCCCATAATTTAGAAAAATTGTATGCACAGACAAAACTTTTCCCATACGCCGGCATCCCCTGCCGCCCCTTCCTCTCAAAAACCCCTGCATTGATCCGGACTACACCCTTACCACAGCGCTGCCCCAGGTAAGACCGGCACCAAAGCCGGACAGCACCAGTAAATCTCCCTTCTTGATTCGTCCCTTCTTGATCAGCTCATCCAGCAAAAGAGGCACGCTTCCTGCAGAGGTATTCCCCGTCCTTTCCAGGTTATGGGGAATCTTTTCCGAGGGAATCTCCAGCTTTTTTGATACGGCATCCAAAATCCGCAGATTGGCCTGGTGAAGAACAAAAAGATCCACCTGCTCCTTGGTTACCCCTGCCCGCTCCATCACCTTTTGAATGCTGACAGGCACCCTGCGCAGAGCGAACTTAAACACAGCCTGTCCATCCATATGGATCAGTCTCTCCTCTCCGTAGGAATTGTCATAGAGGGCCTGGCCCTTGTAGCCGTCTGCGCCCAGGTCAAAGGAGAGAATCCCGGAGGTGCCTTCTCCCTCCTCCGCCTTTAACACAGCCGCTCCCGCTGCATCTCCAAAAAGCACGCAGGTGGTGCGGTCCTTCCAGTCCATCTCCCGGGACACCACATCCCCTCCCACCACCATGGCATATCGAATCCCCAAAGAGTGCATCATGGAATAGGCCACGCTCAGGGAATACACAAACCCGGAACAGGCAGAGGAAACGTCCATACAGATACAGTCCTTGGCCCCCAGTATGGGCTGGAGTTCACAGGCGGTACTGGGAAGGCGCTTATCCGCCGTGGAAGTGCCTACCACAATCAGTCCCAGCTCCTCGCCGGTAATCCCCGCATCAGCCAGGGCCTCCCTGGCGGCGGCTCCGGCCAGACTAACCATGCTTTCCTCCTCTGTAATCACATGCCTTTCCCTGATACCGGTTCTGGTGCTGATCCATTCATCACTGGTATCCACCATCTTACTTAAATCATCATTGGTCAATGTCTTCCCGGCCAGCCTGGACCCGGTTCCCGAAAGTACAATTCTCATACATCGTCCTTTATTCTATGCGGTGACTTGCCAAAGGGCAAATCCTCTCTCTTACCAAATAACCCGCCCCAAAGCAGACGCCGGTTATTTCCTCTCCCAGTCAAAGACAGGAGAGATTTCCTAGCAGTTTAAAATACTTTGACTCTCAAAGTATTTTAAATATTGTTGGAAGAGATGTCAATATCCCTTTATAAGTTGTCAGGCCATACCGTGCATCTTTTGTTACTGTACACGGGTAGTATATTTCCATTATGGGAAATGTCGAAAATTATTTTTTGATTTCATTATGATTGATTCAGTTGGGAGAGTTTCTTTGGATAACTCTTGACAACTCTCCCAACTGGATTTTTTGTATCCAAGTTATCAACAGAATTCATCTATATTCTTCCTACACGAAACAATGTCACCATTGTTTGTGGATAGTTCTGCCTAATCTGTATTTGAACACGATCGCATAAATCTAACATTTCTGCTATAATTATCTCATGAAACGAGGGGTGAACATGAATCATATTTCCGGTAAAATCGAACAACTCCTAAGCTTACAAGAAGCATTATGCAAGGAGTACGAAAAGGAAAATCAGACACTTTTAGAAACAATCGAAGCTCAAAAAGAGCAAATATGTCTTCTGGAGCAGATTGTTGAGAATCAGAACAAAATCATCAAGAAACTGGAGAAATCATAATGAGAATTCCCTTTGAATATATCGGAGCTTTACAACAGGAAAACAAAATACTGAAAAAAGAAAATTCCGATTTAAAATCCGGCGAACGTTTTAAACAGATTCAAAGGGAACACCAGAAATTGATCAATGCGTATCGCAGGCAGGTCAAGCAGTTGCAACTTGTGATTGAAGGCCTTCGTAAGGATGTAAAAAATGCCTGGAAATGGTGTGAAGAAGCATATGAAGACGCACTGAAAGAACAAAATGCATCAATGAAGGAGCTCAAACGTGCATTAAAAGAGAAAGACAAGGAGCGTTTAGCAGCTGAACATGACCGGGATCAGGCATTGTCTAAGATAACTGGCCTTTGTCGTGAAAACAGCGAATTAAAAACTCAGCTGGATGATGCACAAGGTCGAAATAAAAAACTTCTGGCACAGCTGAACCGGGACTATGAGAATTCCTCCATTCCGTCATCCCAATCAAGAAACCGCAGTAAAATTCCAAACAATCGTGAGTGTACCGGAAGAAAAC
>CALISX010000276.1 GCA_938041725.1 uncultured Lachnoanaerobaculum sp. | reverse complement strand
AAGATACAATACCAAATTGTACAGGATTTGTTGAAACCCCATCCTCTCCACACTTTGATCCATCTTTGTCCTAATCATTCCTTATCTCCTTGGCCCTCTGACCATAATTCAAAAGCCGGCTCCTGATGATTCCTGCTGAAGTTAATACTGCCTCTGTACAACTCGTGTTCTTTATATATATAGGCACTGCTTTGAATATCATGAACTTGTGCAAATACATCCTCGCTAACGTAGTATATAATCAAGTCAATCCCCCATCCCTTCTCCTTTACCAGCTGTATTACCCTCTCCACATCCTCCTCCTTGCTTTGTGGATCTTTCTTACAAACTACAGTAAACTGAGAATCAGAGATTGTACTCAAATAGTCCGATACCGCGGTATTCCAATCATAGTCTGGATCCGAAAACAAAAAGGAATGAATGTTAAACTGAAAGTAATAATTCTCCTCCCCATATACTGCATCAAAGATGGGGCGATATGCCTCTTCTATCTCATCATGCAGTACAAAAGCCATATAGTTATCTCGTATTTCCTGTTTATCCACATCATAATACACATATATCTGTCTACCAGGATAGGATCGATCATACTTTTTTGAATCCATCGTCAGTACATACTTAGTACCATCGAACCCTCCAGCACCTATAGTAAAGGTGTCCTTTGCCTTAAAATACTTTCTCTTCATGTGCTGCATCAGTTTCCAATGCAATACCTCAGTAATATACAGTCCGCGGTCGGCACATCCTGCAGTTACCCAAATACATAAGAACAGAATGCAGACTCTTACCCACTTCCGGCTTTTTGCATTCATAGCCCTCATCTGTCCCACCTCCCTCCTTTTATCCTATGAATCCCAGAGGATCTGCCTGGTATTGCCTTGCTCCCTTGGTATCCAGAAGGTCTGCCTTGTCTGCCCCCTATACCATTGCCCACATCCTCAAAGCAATGCCTAAAGTTCTCTGCTTCTTTTCCTCTCTCCTCTGCCTGTTGATAGGCATACTCCTGCAGCAGGCTATCCATATCCTTAAGATAGCCTTCCAAATTTTCCATGACCTTCTGTACATCTTTAAAAGCAATATCAAAGCTTTCCCTTCCCTTTCCGCTCCAAACACGCGTAGGCATGGACTTCTGTGTATTCATCAAGAATTCCTGAACCGCCTGATTCATTTTGTGGATTTCATCGATACCGCATCTGAATTATCACCAATAGCAGGTTTTGTCTTTTTAAAAAGGGGACCACAGGTATTATTTCCCCATTCTTCTTATAATCTCATTGGCCCTGGCGTAGACTTCTTTCGGATCCTTCCCGATAAAGAATTCACCCCTTTCATAAAGAATCCTTCCGTCCACCATGGTCAGTACAATGTTTTCCTTTCCGCCGCTGTACACCAGATTGTTTAAAAGGTGGTTTTCCGGCTGCATATTGGGTCTTTGAAGGTCAATCACCGTCAGATCCGCCAGGTTTCCCTCTGCAAGGCTGGTGCAGTCTCTAAGACCCATGGCCTCTGCTCCGGTGACGCAGGCCATTTTTAGAATATCTCCGGCCTTTAAGGCAGAGGCATCCTGCATATGAAGCTTTTG
>CALISX010000275.1 GCA_938041725.1 uncultured Lachnoanaerobaculum sp. | reverse complement strand
CAAGTAGAGCCGCAGGCTCGGATTGCGAATACCTGTCAGCGGCACGCAAGCTGCTCTGCAGCGAAGTGACGCTGGGACTTATATTTATGGTGGTGCCGGCCCCGGCATGGGAGTTTATGGTTCCGTCTCCAGAGAAGGAATTCACCCTTCCTTCTCATAAGCAGATATCCCTTCCCTTAAGCCTATGTTATACTGATGGAAAAAGGAGATCATATGAGCAATATACTAAACTACGCACAAAACATTAAGGAATCCTTTGAGCTTTTGCCCTTTCACTCTGTGGACAGCCTGATCCTGTCCTGGCTCTCCTATTTCCATATCCCGGCAGACTACCAGGAGGCTTACGCCTGGAAGGGGATTCCCCTTTCCGAGCTGATCCCTTGTTTTCTGGTTTCCCCAAAAGAAGAATCTCCCCTCCAGCAAAGCCAGGAGTTGCTCACCTTTCTGGCCCAAAATCCCCGCTTTTCCAGGATACGGGTTATGGGCTATACCCGGCAGACCAATACCGAGGAGGAAAAACAATTTGCCGCCATGACCTTTCGCATCCACTCCCGGCTGGCTTATGTGGCCTTTCGGGGTACGGATGCCACATTTGTGGGATGGAAGGAGGATTTTAATATGGCCTTTCAATATCCCGTTCCCTCCCAGACTGCCGCTGCCAAATATTTAGCCCTGGCTGCCTCCTGGGTTCCAGGTGCTCTCCAGGTAGGAGGTCATTCCAAGGGGGGGAATCTGGCGGTATATGCAGCGGCTCAAAGCCCGGAGCCTGTAAAGGAGCGGATCGAAAAGATATACTCCCATGATGGTCCTGGATTTTTGGCTCAGGTGCTTTCCACCCCTGCCTTTCTGTCCATTCAGTCCAGGGTAGAAAAAACGCTGCCCCAATCCTCCCTGGTGGGAATGCTGTTGGAGCAGCAGGATAATCACCGTATTGTAAAAAGCAGCCAAATCAGTTTGCTACAGCATGATCCTCTTTCCTGGACCGTGGAGGGGGAGGACTTTTGCTATATGGATCATCTCACCAAAAGCGCCCGTTTTATGGATCAGACTCTGTCGGAATGGATCGGCTCCCTCTCCCCCCAGGAGCGGGAGGTTTTTGTAAATACCCTGTATTCCCTGCTGTCCAACACCAATATAGAATCCCTGGTCCAGCTAAAGGGCAATTTATTAAAAATCATTCCCTCCATGCTCCTATCCTTTTCCGCACTGGAGCCTGATACCAGGAAATTTGTAAAGAAAACCTTTCAGGATCTGATTTCCCTGGCCATTAAATTTGCTCCGGAGCATTTTTTCCTCACCAGCAGCCAAAATCCTCCCTCTGATCACTGAAGATGGATCACTGGCTGCTGACAGCTGTTTTCAGTCCCCGATAGCGGTTCAGGGCAGCGCAAAACTCCTGCTTTCTGGGCAGGGCCAGATTACCTGGATGGCCGGTATAGGGAGAAATCCCCTCCAGTCCCTGTTTTTCAATCAGGGCATAAAGCCTGTCGGCAGCCTGGGATAGAGGCATCCTGTCAGCCAGTATCTTTTTATTGAAATAATCCAGCATCACCGCCAGGGCATTGGTTTGCTTTTCATCCACCAGCTGCTCCAGGCAGGATACGTCAATGCTTTCCCTGCCATAGGAAATGCTCTCTCTTCCCCTGGATTTCCAGCGGTCCTCCCTGCCCCGCAGAGGAAAGCCTGCCTGCAAAGGGATTCTTTCTGTAACAGAACCAAAATGCTCCTGCAGGCTTTCCCTTTTTTCTCCGCTTTCCTTTGCAATGGCCAGGGCTTCCTGTGTCACATCCCTGGGCACATATTCATCCATCATAATCACCCGGTCTGCCACGTCAAAGTAATCTCCGCAGCCCCCCACAATCAGTATGGTAGAAACCCCCAGATCTCTGTACAAAGCCTGGACCTTATCCACAAAGGGGGTAATGGGTTCCTTATCCCTGGCAATTAATTTCTGCATTTTATAGTCCCGGATCATAAAATTGGTGGCAGAGGTGTCCTCGTCAATTAATAAAAGAGAAGTCTTGCTTTCCAAGGCCTCCATCACATTGGCGGCCTGGGAGGTGCTTCCGCTGGCGTTTTCTGTGGAAAATTTCCGAGTATCCTTTTTTCCGGGAAGATTGTTGATAAAGGCGCTGATATTGACCTTTTCCACGCTTCTTCCATCCTCTGCCCGGATCTTTACGGCGTCAGGGCAGGTAATCACAAACTCCCTGCCATCCCCGGGAATATGATGGTAAACTCCCCGTTCCAATGCCTTCAGCAAAGTGGATTTTCCATGGTATCCTCCTCCTACAATCAAAGTAACGCCCTTTTCAATACCCAGCCCGGTAATTTCCCCGCCGCTGGGGAGGATAAAGGAGGTTTCCATACTTTTAGGACTTTGGAAAGCCAGTCCCTCCGCCATTTTGCTGTCATTTACACCGCTTTTTCTGGGCAAAACAGAGCCATTGGCCACAAAGGCCACCAGATTTCTAGCCTCCAGAGAATTCTGGATATACTCCTGGTCCAGATACAGCTCCACCTGACGCTTCAGAGCCTTTTGGTCTATATTGGCATAGAGACAAGAGCGTTCCACCAAAGCCGGAAGAATTCTTTTAAAAATATCATTGGCCTCCCTGCCAAGGATTCTCCGTCCGGCAGCAGGAAGACCTACCTCCAGGCGAATCTCCACCTTATGCTCCTTGATTAACACCGAAGTACGCTCCAGAATTTCCTGTCCGCAGCGGTCAATAAAAATCTGACTGCTGTTTCCTGTGACAGGCCCGCTGTCCTCCTTTTTTCTCCCATAGGCTGCTGCATAGGGATTTTCTCTTTTGGTCTCCCTTTGGGGGATGCTTCGCAGATTCTTCCAGAAATTCCGGGTAAGAAAATCCGCCGCTGCAATGCGTTTGGATTTGCTGTCCGTCAATTCCTTTGGCAGACCCACAGTCTCTCCTTCTAAAACAATGCGGATTTTTGAAGGGGGAGCAAAGGGATCCACCTGTACATGGTCAATACAAAGAATATACTTAGGGAAACGATATTCTCCCTGGATCCTTTTATAGGAAGAATATCCTTGATGATCCAGGGAAAGCAATTCCCGTTCCAACTCCTGTCCGTTTTTCAAATTTCACCTCCTGAATACTTTGTCATTTATACAACTTTTTCTTCTGTCCACTATTCTCAACAAAAATCATGCCCTGTCAATCGCTTTCTTTAAATTTCCTTCCTTTTCAAGTACACAAGCTGGATTTGTCTATCACCACCATGGGATTGTAAAGATTCATTTTAATTTTGCTTATTTTAATTTTGCTTATTTAATTGTCTGTGGTAAAATACTGTATAAGTCCCCGACCGGCAAACATGTGGATGCTGTGCTTGCACAAGCAGACACATGTTTATCGGGCGGGACAACAGGTAGAGCCACAGTGACGCCCTTAAGCGGCACGAGAATGCGAATACCTGTTAGCGGCACGCAAGCTGCAACAGCAGCGAAATGACGCGTGAACTTATATGTATGGTGATGCCGGAGTCCCGGCATGAAGGTAAAAAACGCCGGGTGCATGAACCAATATCTGCTTCTTTACCGGGCTTGAGAAAGGATTTATATGCTACAAGAAACCCTTCAGGGAATTATGATTCCCTTTTTAGGCACCTCCCTGGGAGCTGCCTGTGTTTTCTTTATGAAAAAAGATTTCAGCCGCCCGGTACAGCGGGCCCTCACGGGTTTTGCCGCAGGAGTCATGGTGGCTGCCTCTATTTGGAGTTTGATCATCCCCGCCATGGAGCAAAGCGAAGCCATGGGAAAGCTCCGTTTTTTGCCTGCCTTTTTGGGCTTTTGGCTGGGAACCCTTTTTTTACTGCTTTTAGACCATATTATTCCCCATTTGCATATGTATGCTAAAAAGGCAGAAGGACACAAAAGCAATCTGGCCAGAACCACCATGCTGCTCCTTGCCGTAACCCTCCACAATATTCCAGAGGGTATGGCAGTGGGCATTGTATATGCCGGATTTTTAACCGGAAACAGCGGCATATCCGCCGGTGCTGCCCTGGCTCTTTCTCTGGGGATTGCCATCCAGAATTTTCCTGAGGGAGCCATTATCTCCATGCCCCTTCATGCAGAGGGACAAAAAAGAGGGCGGGCTTTTTTAAACGGGGTACTTTCCGGGGCAGTGGAACCCATGGCTGCTATTTTTATGCTGGTGGCTGCTGAGTTTTTTGTGCCTGTTATGCCTTACTTTTTAAGCTTTGCCGCCGGGGCCATGATGTATGTGGTGGTGGAGGAGCTGATTCCGGAAATGTCTGAAGGGGAGCACTCCAATATCGGGGTTTTAATGTTTTCCTTTGGCTTTACATTGATGATGGCGCTGGATGTGGCTTTGGGCTAAAAAAGGGGGATGATCCCCCTTTTTTAGCTCTTATATTCCTTTACCAGCTTTACCACTGTCTTGGACAGTAAAAACAGTCCAATCAGATTGGGAATGGCCATAAGTCCGTTAAAGGTTTCCGCCACACTCCAAACCAAACCCAGATTCATAGTGGCACCCAATAGAGCCACCAAAGAATACACCAGCATAAAGGGCTTTACCAGCTTTTCCGTAAATAAAAATTCAATGCATCTGGCACCATACAGCCCCCAGCCAAGAATCGTGGAAAAGGCAAAACAGCAAAGAGCCACTGCAGTAAAGATGGAAACCCAGCTTCCATAGGTGTTTGTAAACCCATTGATGGTAAGCTCTGCTCCAGCCTCCACACCAAACGCAATGGATACACCGCTGCAAAGAATCACCAAAGCCGTCAGGGTGCAAATCACCATGGTGTCTGCAAATACCTCAAATATTCCAAAAAATCCCTGTTTTACCGGTTTTTTGGTGTCTGCACAGGCATGGGCAATGGATCCGGTTCCAAGCCCCGCTTCATTGGAGAAAATTCCTCGGGATACCCCTTTTTTTATACTCATAAAAAAGCTTCCCACCACACCCCCTGTAACGGCCCTGGGTGCGAAAGCCCCTTCAAAAATAGAGGCAAATACCCCGGGAACACGTTCCAGATTCAACAGGATCACGCCCAAAGCCAGCACCACATAAAACAGAGCCATAAAGGGTACCAGTCTTTCGGTAACATTTCCAATCCGCTTGATTCCCCCCAAAAGAATCAAAGCCACCAGAAAAGTAATCACCAGACCAATGATTAAATTGCTGACAGACAACTGATCCGAAGCAATCAGGCCGTAGTTTAACAGGGCTTCGTTAATGGCTGCCGTAATGGTATTTACCTGGGTGGCATTTCCCGTGCCAAATACCGTCAGAATGCCAAAGGCGGAGTATAAAACCGCCAGAATATGGAATTTCTTATCTAAACCGTTCTTTATATAGTACATGGGTCCCCCCACATACTCCCCTTTTTTATTTTCTTCCCGGTAAAATACTGCCAGAGTTACCTCGCAAAACTTGGTACACATACCGAGGAAGGCGGAAATCCACATCCAGAAAACCGAACCCGGACCTCCTATGGCAATGGCCCCTGCCACCCCTGCAATATTCCCTGTTCCAATGGTGGCTGCCAGAGCCGTACACACAGCCTGGAAGGGGGTCAAAGTCCCGTCGGAAGCCTCTCGTTTGGAAAATATTCTTCCCAAAGTAACCCGCATGGCATAGGGAAACCTTCGAAACTGGATAAATCCGGTTCGAAGGCTCAAAAACAGTCCCACCCCGATGATGCAGATCATGGCGGGCACACCCCATATAAACTGATTCAATACAGCATTCATTTCTGTAATAGCTTTTAGCATAGCCTTCCTCCTAGGTATTTTTGAAACATAAGAGAGAGTCTATCATAAAACCGCTTTCAAAGCTATACAGCAGCACCGTAACTTTTTCTATTCCAAAGTCAAAAGCAATGCCATTTTAAATTTCCCCTTGGCCCTTACCGAGTGAAGGCCTCCCTTGGCAAAGTGAAACTGCTCCCCGGCCTTAATGGCATGGTCCACACCGCTGTAGCCAATCACTCCCTCTCCCTCCAAGGCAAAGACAATGGCCTCTCCCGGTGCTGCATGTTCAGAGAGCCCTGTTCCCTCGTCAAAGGCCATGACTACAAACTTCATTTTGTCATTATGCACCACATCCATGTTTACAATCTTGCCCTCCTGATAGGGCACAAGCTTTGCCAATGAAAAAACCTCTCCTGCCTTTACTGCTTCATTCATGATACAACCCTTCCTGATATTAATCTCCGTAAATACGGCTGCTTCCTTTGTTCTTACACCTACGGGAATATCCGGCGGCGTAAATATTGCATCTGTCTGGGATACATCCTTTCCTTCCAGACCCCTTCCATAAACCTCCAGACTTCCCTCTATCACAATCATGAACTTATAATAAGGGAATATCTCCGCACTGATATCCGTATTGGCATCCATGGAAAAATAGAGTACACTATTTTCCCCGCCAGATACCTCCTTGGATACGGTGCAGCCTTTGATTGGAGGATTGTCCCTTGCAATGGAAAAAACCTCTCCTGCCTTTTCTTTCATAACGCCTCCTGACTGTACAAAACCTTCCCTTAAAGGGGAGATTTCATTTCCCTGTACCGGTTTCTGTCTTGTTACAATGCTTATTATAGAAGATTACATTGTAATGATATATTGCCCATGCAATACTTTCAAACTTTATTCCACTGGAATCTTATGGAGGATAAACTGATTTTTGTGGAAGGATAAAATCCCCTCATCCCGCATCCTTCCCAGTTCTCTGGATAAAGCGGTAACATTGGCTCCCAGATAATCTGCAAAATCAAAACGGTGAATAAAGGGGATGGTAAATTCCCTGGTCTTATTGATTTTATACTGGGTATACAAATAGCTGTAAATTTTCCCCCGCAGGGTTTCATGGGACATGAGATTGATCTTTTCCTGCAGCAGCACATTTTCATTGGCCACCATATACAATAGGTTTTGCATAATCCGATAACGGTGGGGACAGGAAATGGCCCGCTCCGGCTTAAACTGCTCCGGATTGATCTGCAGAATCATGCAGGTGGTGGTGGTCATAATATCATCCCTGGCAATACCGTTTTGGGCAAACACTGCAGTGCTTCCAATCAGATTCCCCCGCTCCAGATGGGTATGAATATTTCGCTCCTCCGAGGCCGTATAATTGAACTGGTAGGCACTGCCCTGCAAAATCACCCCAAGATAAATGACCTTGTCGCCAATATGCTGCAAATAGGTGTCCTTTTCCACCTGTACAACCCGGGCACCCATACACTGAAGCGCCATGGGAATTTTTTCATTGTCCATCTTCTGAAAGATCTGCAGTTCATTCAGATGATACTGTGAAATCTCCTTTTCCATTCTTTTCTCCATGATTTTTATTGATTACATTGCTTAGGCAATGGAAATATTCTCTCTTAGGATATATACTGCCTCTTGTGTTAGGAGTCCCTAACCATTTATGGAGGACACTGCACAGCAGCATAACACCCCGGCTTATATTGATAATGGTGCCGGGCTCCCGGCAGGAAGTTTATTATAGCAAATATGCTTTGTATTGGAAAGGAGGGATTCATATGCCCCAGGAAGCCGGACATACCTTTTTAGCAAGATTAGGAAAGAAAAGACTGCGCCCGGGAGGCGTAGCAGCCACCCAGTGGCTTTTGTCCAAAGCCACCATCACCCCAGATACCAAAATTCTGGAGGTAGCCTGCAACATGGGTACTACCATGGTGGAAATGGGAAAAAAATACGAATGCCATATTGTGGGACTGGATCTGGATACAGAAGCTTTAGAAAAGGCCAAAAAAAATATCTCCAAAAACCATCTGGAGGAAAGACTGAAGGTGGTAAAGGGAAGCGCCTTTGCTCTCCCCTTCCCGGATGCATCCTTTGATATTATTATAAATGAAGCCATGCTCACCATGCTGGTGGGAAGGCAGAAAAACCGGGCCCTTTCAGAATACTTTCGGGTTTTAAAACCGGGAGGCCTGCTTTTGACCCAGGATGTGTGCCTCTATGAAGAGGATCCGCAAAAGCAGACCGCCATGAGAGCCCAGCTTAGCCGCATCATCCATGTGGGGGTGGAGCCCCTCACCGTTGCCCGGTGGCAGCAGGTAGTAGAATCCCAGGGCTTTGCTGTTGAGGAAAGCAATGGGCCCATGACCCTTATGAGTCCCGAGGGCATGATCCAGGACGAGGGAATAGACGGTGTAGTTCTCAGTATGCCTTGCATAGTAGGAAGTGACGGAATAGAAAATCAGGTGCCTATTAAACTTGATGAAGATGAACTTAAGAGGCTTAGGGAATCAGCAGGTATACTTAAGGGAATTATTGAAGAGTTGGATATCTAAGATTTTATTAATGTTGTTTATTGCTAATCTAAGACTGTCTGGGGGAAATATCTCTCAGATGGTCTTTTTATAGTTAAATAGTCTCAAATAATGATGAAATAACTAATATTTTATGATAGAATTATTTTAGTTTTTATATCAAAGTATAAATGATGTGGGTGTCAAAAGTATTTGACATCCAATGATACGGGATTGCTTCGGCTTCACCTCTCGCAATCCTTACAAAAATATTCGTAATTTGCAATTTTTTGAAAGATGCTATTGAAGAAATTGCATTATCTGAGGTTAAAAGCTAATATATAATACAGAATAGGAGAAGTGAGATGAACAAATTAAGATTGGCAATGATTGGTCTGGGAAGCAGAGGTAAAGGACTTCTTGAAACAGCGTATCTTGAACATCCTTTGGCAGAGTTTACAGCTGTTTGTGATAAGTATGAAGACAGGTGCAAGGAATGTGCTGATGTTATTGAAAAAGCAGGATTTGCCCGTCCTAAAATAACAACAAATTATAAAGATATCCTTGAAATGGAAGATGTGGATGCCATAATTCTCTGTACTTCCTGGGATAAACATATAGATATATGTATAGAAGCAATGTATAAGGGTAAGGCTGTAGGTTGCGAGGTAGGTGGTGCTTATTCACTTAGAGAATGCTGGAAAATAGTTGAGGCCTATGAGGAGACAAAGGTTCCTGTAATGTTACTTGAAAACTGTGTATACGGCAGGGATGAAATGCTTGTAAGCCATATGAAAGAACTTGGTCTTCTTGGAAGGATAGTTCATTGCGAGGGCGGTTACAAACACGATCTAAGAGGTGAAATTGCTTTTGGCAAAGAAAATCGCCACTATAGGCTAAATAACTACATACATAGAAATACAGAGAACTACCCTACCCATGAATTGGGACCGATAGCAAAACTGCTAAATATTAATAAGGGAAATCGTATGTTAAGCCTTACGTCTGTTGCTTCAGGTTCATTTGGACTTAATGAGTATATTAAAGAAAAAAAGAGTGATGATGAAGAACTAATGAATACAACCTTCAATCAGGCTGATATTGTAAATACAATAATAAAATGTGCAAACGGTGAAACTATTCTTCTAAGCCTTGATACTACTTTACCACGTTACTATTCAAGAGGGTACACAATTCATGGCACAAAAGGCATATACACGGAAGATAATCATTCTATTTTTTTGGATAATGAGTATACGGAGAACGATCATTTTGAGTGGAGCAAGCATTGGAACAATGTTGAGGAGTATCGCAAAAAATATGAGCATCCACTTTGGAAAGAATACCTTGAAAATGGCGTAAAAAAAGGTCATGATGGTATGGATTATTTAGTATTTTCAGATTTTATTGATTGTGTATTAAATAAAAAAGAACCTAATATAGATGTATATGATATGGCTGCCTGGATGAGTATATCAGTGCTTGCAGAACAGTCAATAAATATGGGCGGAGTACCTGTTGCCATACCTGATTTTACAAATGGAGCCTGGATAAATAGAAGATAGGATATAATTATGGGGAAATTTAACCCTTCCGCCATCGAAAGCTTCGCGGGCAAGTCTAAAAAAACAGTTGACATCTTTTCAAACACATGCTACACTATATTTTGTGCCGCACTGTATGGGTATAAGTTTGTCCAAACGGATGACACCCAGGCAGGCGAGAATTATAATAGGAGGAGCCATATGTACGCAATTATTGCAACAGGTGGTAAGCAGTATAAGGTAGCTGAAGGTGATGTTATTCAGGTTGAAAAGCTTGGTGTAGCAGCCGGAGAGTCTTATACCTTTGATCAGGTTCTTGCAATCGGTGGTGACAAGTTTGTTCTTGGAAACCCTGTAGTAGCCGGTGCTACTGTAACAGCTACAGTTGAAAAAGAAGGCAAGGGACCTAAGATTGTTGTCTACAAGTATAAACGCAAGAGTGGATACCACAAGAAAAACGGACATAGACAGTTATATACAAAGCTTAAGATTGAAAAAATCAACGCTTAATTATGATTAAGGTTGTTGTGTCTGTAGACAAAAACGGCGATTATAAGAGCATTGAATTTTCAGGACATGCTTTATTTGCGGATTACGGCAATGATATAGTGTGTGCTGCGGTTTCTATATTAGCTCTGAATACGCTGAACTCTATTGAGGCATTGTGCGGAGATAAATTTGATGCTGTAGATAACGCTGCTAAGGGTTATCTTAAGGCTGAATTTAAGAGTAAATTAAGTGAAAAAGCTGATTTACTTATGAAATCTCTGATGTTAGGTCTTGATGGAATATCACATGAATACGGTAAAAAGTTCATTACTATACTAAGGCAGGAGGTGTAATGCGATGTTAAGATTGAACCTTCAGTTTTTTGCTCATAAGAAGGGTGTTGGTTCTACAAAGAACGGCAGAGATTCTGAGTCCAAAAGACTTGGTGCTAAAAGAGCAGATGGTCAGTTCGTATTAGCTGGAAATATTCTTTATAGACAGCGTGGAACTCATATCCATCCTGGAACAAATGTAGGAATCGGTAAAGATGACACATTATTTGCAACAGTTGATGGAAAAGTTAAATTTGAGAGATTAGGCAGAGACAGAAAGCAGGTTTCTGTTTATCCTGTAGCTGTAGCGGAATAATAACTGGTAATTAGCTCCAAATCTTTGTGTAGCATAGATTTGGAGCATTTTTTATAAAAAGGAAATGAAAAATGTTTGCAGATAGTGCAAAAATATATGTAAAATCAGGTAGTGGCGGTAATGGGCATGTCAGTTTCAGACGTGAACTCTTTGTAGCAGCCGGTGGACCGGACGGTGGAGACGGTGGGGACGGCGGAGATGTTATCATTGAAGTTGATAAAAATATAAATACGCTCAATGAATTCAGATTTGTAAGAAAATATTATGCCAAAGATGGCGATGAAGGCGGAAAAAAACGTTGTCATGGAAAAGACGGCGAGGATATAATCATAAAAGTACCTGAGGGTACTGTGGTAAAAGAGGCAGAATCCGGAAAAGTTATAGTGGATATGTCAGGTGAGAACAAAAGGGAAGTTATTCTCAAGGGTGGCAGAGGCGGAAAAGGAAATATGAATTATGCCACACCTACAATGCAGGTGCCTACCTATGCACAACCCGGAAAACCGGGAATAGAGCTTACTCTTATATTAGAGCTTAAGCTTATTGCGGATGTCGGACTTGTGGGTTATCCAAACGTTGGAAAGTCAACCATACTTTCTCGTTGTACCAATGCTAAGCCTAAGATTGCAAACTATCACTTTACCACCTTACATCCAAATCTTGGTGTAGTAGACCTTGGCGGAGGTACAGGCTTTGTAATTGCCGATATTCCGGGACTTATAGAAGGAGCAGCTGACGGAGTAGGGCTTGGACATCAGTTCTTAAGACATATAGAGAGAACAAGAGTTATAGTTCATGTGGTTGATATCTCAGGCTCAGAGGGCAGAGATCCTATTGAAGATATAAAAAATATCAATAAAGAGCTTGGAAACTATAACCCTGAGTTATTAAAAACTCCTCAGATAATTGCAGCCAATAAGATGGACTTGTTTTATGGTGATGAGGCAAAGGAAAAGCTTAAGGAATTTCATGAAGCTTTCGATAATGAAAACATCCCTATTTATCCTATTTCTGCGGTTTCAGGAAAAGGCATAAAAGAGCTTTTGTATGCTGTGAATGATATACTTAAGACTCTGGACAGAAGTCCTGTGGTTTTCCATAAGGAATTTGATGCTTCTGATCTTGTAATAGAAGAGAATCCTCTTGAAATAACTAAGGTTAAAGAAGGAGAATATCTTGTTAAGGGTTCTAAAGTTGACAAGATGCTTGGTTACACCAATCTTGATGATGAAAAAGGCTTTGCGTTCTTTCAGAAATTCCTTCGTGATCAGGGCATTATTGATAGGTTGGAAGAACTTGGCATAGAGGAAGGTGACCTTGTAAACTTAGGTGACTTAAGTTTTGATTATTATAAATAATAAAATAGGAGACAACATGACCAGTAAACAGAGAGCATACCTGAAAAGCCTTGCAATGAAGTTAGATCCTGTATTCAATGTAGGTAAAGCCAGTATAACACCTGAATTTACAACAGCGATTGCGGAGGTTCTTGAAACAAGAGAGCTTATTAAAATTTCTGTGCTTAAGAACTGCTTAGATGATCCTAGGGAAATTGCAGAGGTTCTGGCTGAACGTACTCATTCACAGGTTGTTCAGGTAATAGGAAAGAAAATAGTTCTTTATAAGGAATCAAAAGATAATAAGAAGATTGAGCTTCCTAAGAAATAATGAGTGATAAAATGAAAAAAATAGGCATTTTAGGCGGTACTTTTAATCCGATTCATAACACGCATGTTGAGATTGCAAGGGCGGCTTTAGCTAATTATAATCTATCTGAAGTCTGGGTAATGCCTGCAAAAATTCCGCCCAATAAACTTGATGTGGAAATTGTA
>CALISX010000274.1 GCA_938041725.1 uncultured Lachnoanaerobaculum sp. | reverse complement strand
CCGGAATCCCGCACGAACAGGCCGCCACGCCGCCGCCCGACAGATACACCGCCTTCATAGCATCCGACTTTAATTTCAGAGAACGCTGATCCTCCTGCCAAAGGTAGGTGGTGACATCACCCTGGGTAAAGGATCCTACATACTGTCCCACTGTCTCATCCCAAATCATAGGCACCTGATTTTCCTGGATCCATTTGTCCGCCGTCGCCATGCTCACTGCTTTAGAGGTCAGCTTTTCTTCGGATTCTGTCCACAGGCGGGCATAGACAGGCACTGCATTAATCAGCTTTTCCTTGGGAATCTCCCTAAGGCTTTCGGTAATGGCAGAGCGCACAAAACCAATGCTGGAAACACTTCCCTTATCCGATCCGACATAATGCTCATCATAGCCCATGTTGATGACATAGTCCACTGCCCCTGCAATCTTTCCCCGCTCATAATACATATTATAGGCGGCAGGCACCGGCACATCTGCACTCAGCACCAGTCCCTCTTTTCTGCACTCCACCGACAGCTCCCGTAGAAACTGCACATAGTATTTTATGGTTTCCTGCTTCAAGTACTCCAAATCCATATTGATCCCGTCAAAACCATAGTTCCTGGCATCCCTCATCAAATGTTTAATGAGCCTTCTTCTGGCCTTTGTATTTTTCAAAAGCGTATAGGAGGTAACCTCCTTGGAAAAATTGTCAATCAAAACCCACACCTGCAGGCCCATGGCATGGGCCCTGTCCACATAGTCCCTGCTGGCAGTGGAGGTGTAATTTCCCATATTATCCGATAGGGAAAACCAGGTGGGGGAGATCACATTCATATTTTTGGTCTGCTCCACCACAGCCTCCAGACCATTGTTGGCAGCCGCCTGATCCACCACATGCCAGCCCAGCACCACCTTCCCCGGCAGAGCAAGCTGGGTATATTCCGGCTGTATGAAGCTGCTGGTCTGGGTAAGGGTTTTTCTTCCTGTGAGCATGCTGCTTTTAAGATACCCCATAAATCCTCCTGCAGTCATCACCCGGGTCCAGTCTCCCTCCTCCTCCAGAATCCGCACCTCCTCCCCCTTTTGAAGGGTCAGGTTTTCGATACTGGCTGACTGCATGGCAGCCAGCATCCGCAGGGGAAGGGGGGCTTTGACCCGGGCGGTTTTATATTCTCCAAATACCGTATTGATAAAAACCCGCTTATGCTCCCCCCCTAAATACTCTATGGTAAAAAGATCTGTATAGGTTTTAACCGTCTCCAGGGACAGATATACTCTCCCCTCCTCCTGCAGCAGGATGGGATAGCCTGCAGAATCCAAGGTGGAAAAATCCCCCTGCACCACCTCCCTTGGCAAAGTATAGATCAGCTGCTCCTCGTCCTCATCATAAAAAAAACGGTCATTTAAAAGGCTACTCACCCAGTTCATGGGAAGGTATACTCTGCCGTTTTCCTCCCATCCCTTGGCATTTTGCACTCCGTAATTATACACAATGGCCACCTGGTTCCCCTCTACCTGGTATATGTCCGACTCCGATACGGTGGCAGAGAAGGGAATTCCCTCCATTAACCAGCGGCTCCCCAAAGAGAGTGCAATCAATATGATAAAAAGCCCGATCAGGGCAAAAATAATTCTTTGTAAGATCTTCATTTCTTCCTCCGAAGCATGCCAAGGTCTGGCTTTCCCTATCATAGCATAAACGGAGAAAAAGCAAAACCACCCGCCAGGGCGGGTGGGGACTTACATAACTGGTGTGATTCGCCAACGGGCCAATCTCATTCCCTGGCTGTTTTAAAGGATGGCTACCTGGTAAGCCGTGACACATTATAAGGCAAAGCTTCGATTGAAAAATGCAAAGCTCTCTCCCTCCAGTAAAAAGGGGGAGGCAAAAAAGGGCAGACGGTGCAGAGAAAGGCCTCTGGGAAGAGAAAGACCCCTGGCCTTTGCCTCCCCGAACACATACAGATAGGTGGTGGTTTGCAGCAGTCTCTCCTCCTCATTGTTTAAAAGCTCCAAAAAGGAGGAGCGCTTCCAGGCCGTCAGACTGACCATGGAAACCAGCCGCTGGCACCGGCTCCATTCTCTGTAATTTTGCTCCCTGTCCCTGCCAAAATCCAAAACCATGCATTCATACCCCTGGTCCTGGATCTGTAAAAAAGTCTCCGGAAGCACCCCTTTATAAAAGTGGATCCCCCGGTATACAAAAAATTCCTTCTCTCCCTTGATGCCCAGGCTCCTTTGCATCCTTTCCAAATCGCCGCTTTGATTCCATTCTAAAACAGCCGTTCTTTTTTGATAAAATCCGGAATAGTAATTGCCCAGGGCAATGGCAAAATGGGTGGCCCCGCAGCCCGGGCAGCAGGCAGTCACACCAAGAACCATCGGCTCATAGACCCTGCCCATGTCCGCCCGGTGAAACTTTTTTCCCCACATATTGCTCCACTCCTTTACTTAGTTTCCTGAAAAAATCCTCTCCCTCCCGGGAGAGACGCCAAATATCCGGGATATAGGGCACCTCCAGGCATTGCTTTAAAGGAACAAAATCCGGAACCCGTACCCTTCTCTCCCTGCAAAAATTGTACAGTACATTATAGGAGGACTTGCCCAGGCACCTGAGGGCCCGGTAGGACTCCTTTGTTCTGGCCCCATTCCCAAAGCATACCAGCAGCAAAAAATCCGGCTTTTCCGCCGCCGCCCTTTTTACCTGGCTGCCAAAGTCCTCCAAAATGATGTCGGCTTTCCTTTGGGGAAGCTCCATTCCTTCAGGGATTCCGATGCGAAGCTGCACCGGACCATAGGAAAAATATCCTCCGGAATCCACCCTTTGTTTCAGACTTCCAGCCCACTCCATGGCGTGGCCGGTTCCGTCATGCTCCTCGTATACCACAGTATAATGCTTCTTTGCCAAAAAGGCGGCCAGCCCCAGGGCGATGTAGCTGCAGCCGCAGCCTCTGGAGGCTCCTGCAAGTCCAATGCGAAAAGACGGCAATCTGTTTTCTTTAATCCCCTCCAGGGTCTGTTTTACCTCCTCTGCCGACCCGGGTCTATCCTGGGGATTGGGAGACAGCATGGCCAAAATCAAGTTGGAAAATTCCCTTCCCCAATTCTTTGGCATATCCATTTCCCCCTCCTTTGGAAAGGTTCCGGTACCGGCAAAATATAAAATGGCCCCCATACCATACAGATCCGTCTGCTTTGTGGCAGTCCTTCCCCGGTACTGCTCCGGTGCGGCAAAGCCCCTGGCCCCAAAGCCCTCTGACAGTTCCTCCATGGTTTTGGCGTGGTCAAAATCAATCAGGCTGACCCCTTTTTCATGTAATATGAGATTTCCCGGATGAATATCCAGGTGCAGAATGGAAATGCCATGCAAATAACCGATGGGGATACAAAGAGAAATCCCGAAATCCACCAGCTCCAAAAAGGACATGGCACCCATGTCAGCCACCCGCTGGTAAAGCGTTTGGCCCTCCATATATTCTTCTATAATGTACAGTGCCTGGCTGTCTTCTTCCAGGTCGTAAATCAAAGGAATCCCGGGATGTCTGATCTGTTTCAGGAGCATGGTCTCAGAATAATAGCTTTGGTAGTCCTCCCGGTTCTTGGGGACTATTTTAATCGCCCGGAGCACCTGCAAAGTCTTATGTTCTGCCAGATATACGCTGCCGTTTCTCCCCTCTCCCAAAATCCCCTTTATATGATACCGATCTGAAATAGATCCCTGTATAAAAATTTTCCCTCCCTTCTCCGTCCTTTCTGTTTTTACTATAGAAAAAAAGCCCCTGGAGTACAATCCTAAAACTGTGTTCGGGCGGTAAACCGCCCCAAACCCGGCCCTGCAGCAGGAACGAGCCCTGGCACCCCTTCATACTTTTCTTTCCTTCTCAGAGCCCCTTTGCTATAATCGGTACAAAACAGCAAAATATACCGGGAGGACATTATGAAACATCATAAAATCTATGGGCAAAACAATATGACAGAGGGACCCATCATCCCCCAGCTGCTTTTCTTTTTCTTCCCCATTCTTTTTGGTACCTTTTTCCAGCAGCTTTACAACACAGCCGATGCCATGATTGTGGGAAATTTTGTAAGTGTGGAAGCCCTGGGGGCAGTGGGAGGCACCACCAGCAGCATCATTAATTTTTTCATCGGAATCTTTGTCGGACTTTCCTCCGGCTTTGGGGTGATTATCGCCCAGCACTTTGGAGCAGGCCAAAAAAAGGTTCTAAGGGAATGTATTCACACCGCCATTTCCTTTGCCCTTTTCACGGGAGTGATTATCAGCATTTTCGGCTTTTTCTTTTCCAGAACGGCCCTGTCCTATATGAATGTGCCGGAAACCATGTTTCCTCTGGCCCTTTCCTATATGCAGTTATACTTTCTGGGAATGCTGCCGAATCTGGTGTACAACATGGGAGCAGCCATCCTCCGGGCGGTGGGGGATTCCAGAACCCCCCTGCTCTTCCTTATCATCAGCTGCTTTTCAAATATCGGCCTGGATATCCTGTTTGTGATCTATTTACATATGGGCGTAAGGGGAGCGGCCTTCGCCACGGTGATTTCCCAAATCATCAGCGCCCTGCTTATACTGTATGTGCTCTCCCGCAGCAAAACCATCCCCAGGCTGAGGCTC
>CALISX010000273.1 GCA_938041725.1 uncultured Lachnoanaerobaculum sp. | reverse complement strand
ATATCCGTACCAGAACGCCCCTTATGGCCAAGTCTGATTTATATAAGATTTCCGGACATTGGGATCACTATAAGGACGGCATGTTTTTAATGGGAGATCCACAGCATGAGGAGGAGATGATGGCCCTGCGCCCCATGACCTGTCCCTTCCAGTACTATACCTATAAAAATTCCCAAAAGTCCTATCGGGATCTGCCCTGGAGAATGAGTGAAACCTCCACCCTTTTTAGAAATGAGGATTCCGGGGAAATGCATGGCCTGACCAGGGTCCGTCAGTTCACTCTGGCAGAGGGACATTTGATTGTGCGGCCGGATCAGGCAGAGGAGGAGTTGGTGGGGGCCTTGAACCTGGCCATTCATGTGCTGGATACTTTGGGGCTTCATGAGGATGTAACCTACCGTCTTTCCAAATGGGATCCCAACAATAAGGAAAAATATCTGGGGGATGAAACTTATTGGAACGGAACCCAGGATGCTCTGCGGAATATTTTGTTGGAAAAAAATCTTCCCTTTCAAGAGGCAGAGGGAGAAGCGGCCTTTTATGGTCCCAAGATCGATATTCAGGCGAAAAATGTCTATGGGAAAGAGGACACCATGATTACCATTCAGCTGGATGCCGCCATTGCTGAGAATTTTGACCTTTACTATATTGACCAAAATGGAGAGAAGGTAAGACCTTATATTATTCACCGTTCCTCCATCGGCTGCTACGAAAGGACCCTGGCCTGGTTGATTGAAAAGTATGCCGGAAAGTTCCCCACTTGGATGTGTGCAGAGCAGGTGCGCATTCTGCCAATTTCAGAGAAATATTTTGCCTATGGCAGGGAAGTAGAAAAGATCTTGAAGCAGGCCGGGGTGGACGTTACTGTGGATACCCGTTCAGAAAAAATCGGTTTTAAGATTCGGGATGCCAGACTAAACCGCCTTCCCTATATGCTGATTGTGGGTGAAAAGGAGGAAAAGGAAGGAACCGTTTCGGTGCGCAGCCGCTTTGCAGGGGATGAAGGAAGCAAATCCATGCAGGATTTTGTGGATCAGATTGTAAAGGAAATTGCCACCAAAGAAATCCGAAAGGAAGAGGAGGAAAAATAAGGAAGCGGAGCTATGCATTGCCGAAGGTATTATTATTTGGCATGATAAAATACTTTGCCCATTAAGCCGAGGGTTAGTTTTTCTAAAAAAGTGAGAAAACAGGAGGGCAGTTTTAGCGCCCTCCTGTTTTCTCAGAAAGAATCCCATCCAAAGGGAAGGGGGGATTGGCCAGGGGCTTTAGGGCCAGGGACAGTAAAGCCAGCTGGTTGTCGTCTGCGGCAATCCGGTTGGTATTTAGTTTACCGCAGGTTTTGCACCGGTGAACAATGGCCCATTCTCCGTCCTTTTTGACCCAGATGGCAATGGGTTCCATGATTCCCCTGCACCCACTGGCCCGGTCCCCTGGGGCATGATCCACATGGAGGCTGCTTAGGCAGTGGGGGCAGTGGTTTCGATGTTTGGTGCCTGCCTCCTCTGGAAAAATTTCTCTGCCGCAGCTGCTGCAAAGAAAGCTTTCCCTGCAGGCTTCCACCCGGTAGTCCGGCTTTAGAGCAGGGGCATTTTTTCTTTTGATGGTACCGGTGCCCCTTTGGAAGGGATCATGGGAGGAAAGAGAGGCCAGGGCCTTTTCCAAATCAAAGGGTCTTTGCCTGGGGGCATCAGGAGCTGTTTCCAGGGGGTTTTGTTTGTCTGTTTTATTATGTTTATCTTCAGCAGTTTCTTTTTTTCTATATTTTTTATCCAAGACTTGTTTTTCTCCTTCTCTAACGCAGCAAAGACTTTACATCTTCAAAAAAACCGGGATAGGAGATATTCACGCATTCTCTGTTATCCAGCCGAATCTCGCCCTGGCTGACCAGGTTCAAAACAGCAAAGGTCATGGCAATGCGGTGGTCTCCATGGGTCTGGATGGTGACATTTCCCTTGAGATCCCTTTTCCCTTCTATTATCATTCCGTCAGGGGTTTCGGCTGTCTTCACGCCCAGTTTTGTCAGTTCCTCACACATGACACGGATACGGTTGGATTCCTTTACCTTGAGTTCGGCAGCATCCCGAATCACCGTGGTCCCCTGGGCCAAAGCGGCAATTCCTGCCAGAATGGGCAGTTCATCAATCAAGGAAGGAATGATGCCTCCCTGGATGGTGACGCCATGGAGGGGAGCAGAACGGATGAGAAGATCGGAATATTCTTCTCCCTCCTTTGTGCAGTGAAGGGTCTCGATGTTTGCCCCCATCTGCCCCAATACTGTGAGCATACCCCTTCTGGTGGGATTGGTACCCACATTTTTGAGAATAAGCTCAGAGCCAGGAAGCAGCAAAGCCGCTGCGATGAAAAAAGCAGCGGAGGAAATGTCCCCTGGCACAAAAATATCTCTGGCAAAAAGCTCAGAAACCGGGGAAAGGGTGGTTGTGGTTCCCTCCTGCATCACCGAGGCTCCGAAGCTTTTCAGCATGATTTCCGAATGGTTCCTGGAAAGATAGGGCTCTGTAACGGCGGTATCTCCCTGGGCATAGAGTCCCGCAAAAAGCAGGGCGGATTTTACCTGGGCACTGGCCACAGGAGAGGCGTAATGGATTCCTTTTAGAGGAGCGCCGGTAATGGAAAGGGGAGCAAAGCTTCCCCGGGTGCCTTGGATCTCCGCCCCCATGAGGCGAAGGGGGGTAATGACCCGGTCCATGGGTCTTTTTTGAATGGAGGCATCTCCGCTAAGGCTGGTGGAAAAATGCTGTCCCGCCAAAATGCCGCTTAGAAGCCGAATGGTGGTACCGCTGTTGCCGCAGTCCAATGTTTCTTCCGGGGGACAAAGCCCCTGGAGTCCCAGGCCCTCTACCTCCACTCTTTCCCCTTCCCTGTGAATCGAAACCCCCATTTTTTCAAAGATTCCTATGGTGGAAAGGCAGTCTGCTCCCCTCAAAAAATGAGAAATACGGGTTTTTCCCTTTGCCAAAGACCCCAGCATAATGGCCCGGTGGGAGATGGATTTATCCCCCGGAACCGCCAATGTTCCCTTAATTATCATAACTTCTCCTGACTAGCCCCCTTAAGAGACTTGAATACAATGGCAAACGCCAATCTTTAGCTTTGCGGCCAGAGGATTAAGATATACGGCTGGTAAAGCCGTATTTTTTTAATACCTTTTGGGCCAGGTCACAGGAATCTGCGGTATAAAAGGAGATATTTAAGCTTCCCTCTCCCAACTCCCGATTATGATTGATCCCCATATTTTTAATGCTGATGGACCGGGAGGCCAAAATAGAGGAAATAATGGAAATGGAACCGGGATGGTCCTCCACATTGACAGAAATGGTGTTTTTTGCGGGAAGCAGCCCCCTGGTGTTGGTGTCCATGGAATTTCGATAGGCTCCTGCTGTTTGGAACAGACTGCGAATGGCAGAGGCATCCCTTTTTTCCAGATCCCCCTTGATTTTCTCCAGAAGCGCCATATATTTCTCTAAAAACACCAAAATAGCCTCCTGATTGGACAGGCAAATCTGCTCCCAGATCTGGGGAGAGGAGGAGGCAATGCGGGTAATGTCCTTAAATCCTCCGGCTGCCATCTGCTTCATGATTTCCTCCGGATCGTCATTTTCCTTTAAAAGGGTTACCAGGGATGCAGCGATTACATGGGGGAGGTGACTCACCATGGCCACTGCCTGGTCATGTCTCTCGCTGTTTAAAAGCAGAGGAATGGCCCGGCAGCTTTCCAAAAGGCGGGTTAATATTTCTACCTTCTTTTGGGAAACCTGGGGAGAGGGAGTAAGGATATAGTAGGCGTTTTCCAAAAGCAGGGGATCGGAAGCAGAGTAGCCAAAA
>CALISX010000272.1 GCA_938041725.1 uncultured Lachnoanaerobaculum sp. | reverse complement strand
TGGTCAGGGAATACGTCATGGAATGGAGAACATGCGCATACCTTTGATACAGGAAATGCTGGGGGCGGTACAGCCCACAACAATATGCAGCCGTCCATTGTCGTGTACATGTTTCAGCGGACGGGATAGGAGGTGAGAAATATGGCTGAATGGTTACAGATGGCCGCATCTCTGGTATCGGTCCTGATGCTCTGCGGCGTTATCTTCAATTTCAGCGTCATCAAACCCTTCAATCAGTACGGAGCCTGCAGGAGTGCATTGATCATCTGCGCAGGCAACTATCCGATACGGAATCCAAACGACAGCAGATGGCAGAGCGGTTGTCCCGGGTGGAAGAAGCTACGGGGCACGTGCAGCATCGCCTGGATGTGATTGAGCAACGGCAGAATGAGTAGGAGGTGATAGAATGGGTTTTTCGGTCATTCGAAACCGGCTCTTTTTGACAAGAGGGGATTCTGCTGAAATCACGCTGATTATTCGGGACCGGGTGACAGGTGCCATCTTTATCCCAGGTCCGGATGATCAGCTTACTTTTACCGTTAAGCGGGAGCTTTCAGATGAAAAGACAGTGATAGAAAAGCATCTGGATAGTGGTATTCTGCGCCGAGAAAATGACTGTGTTCTGATCCTGATACCAGAAGATACAGCACAACTTCCATTTGGAACCTATTGGTATGATGTGGAATTGGTGCTGGACTCTGGGTATACAGACACAATCATTCCACCCAGTCCGTTTATTATAACGGGAGAGGTAACAACCCATGGATAAGTATAAAGGCACTGTAAAGGGAATAAATACTCTGCAAGGGATTCTATCCGTGCCGGTGGTACCTTCCAGAAATTATCAAAAAAAAGTGGTCATTCCTAATAAAGAGAAACAAATCATTCGACCAGATGCGGGCTACGATGCCTTGCAGCGGGTTACGGTAGCTGCCATTCCGTCGAACTATGGCAGAATTAGCTTCAATGGATATGAGTTAAAGGTTGAGTAAAGGAGAATAACATCATGGCGAAAAATGTAAA